>CBQWHN010000007.1:0-15781 GCA_967728685.1 uncultured Nitrososphaera sp. | reverse complement strand
TTGAAGCATACCATGTTAAGGCACTCTGCAAGTGACGGATTGACCTTGCCCGGCATTATGGACGAACCTGCATGAACAGCTGGTATCAGAATTTCTGCAAGACCGGCCGTCGGGCCCGAAGCCATGAGCCGGATGTCGTTTGCCATCTTGTTAAGCTCTATCGCAAGGTTGCGAAGAGTTGACGAACAATTAGAAACGTCAAACTTGCTCTGTAGCGAGTAAAACATGTTGTCAGACGGCTTCAGGTCCAGCCCGGAAATTCTTGATAAGTTCTTGATTGCAAGCCTCCTATAGCCTTTGGGGGCGTTGGCGCCAGTGCCCACTGCAGTGCCGCCAAGGCCTACGTATGTGAGGCCGCCCATTGCCTGCACAAGCATAGCCCTTGCCTGCTTTAGCGAATATGCATACTGCTCAAACTCTGCGCCAAGCGTTACCGGGATCGCGTCCATCATGTGCGTCCGGCCTATCTTGACGATGCCGGAGAACTTTTTCGCTCTCTTTTGCAATGACGCTATTAGCTTGTCAAGCGAGGCGACAGTCTCTTCCATGTTGAGCAAGATTGCGACATGCATTGCAGTCGGGAAGGTGTCGTTGCTTGATTGCGACATGTTGACGTGGTCGTTCGGGCTGATTATCTGATAGCTGCCCTTTTTCTTACCAATGATCTCCAGTGCCCTGTTTGCAATGACCTCGTTGGTGTTCATGTTAAACGCGGTACCAGCGCCGGAATTGATCGCGTCAACGACGAACTGGTCTACGAGCTTGCCTGACAAAATTTCGTCACATGCCCTTACTATCGCCCTGGCTTTTTGCTCGTCGAGCACCTTGAGCTCTCTATTTGCAAGCGCGGCCGAACGCTTGATCATGACATACGCACTTACGAGCTTCGCGTGAGCCTTCTGGCCCGTCACCTTGTATTGGTCTATTGCACGGGCCGTAAATGGGCCGTAGTACGCGCTGGACGGAACTTTGATTTTGCCAAGAGAATCCTTGTCAATTCTGAACGACATCGCCGGATGGCACTACTATGGGGGCCGTAATAAATTAATCGACTAATCTCATAATATTATTCTGGCAGGGACCAACCTTTCTATTTGTCGGGCATCAGAACTAGATATGCTTGCGCCGTGAAGCAAAGAAGGGTTCTGTGCCGCAGCAGGGGTGTCCTTCACGGACACGACAGGCTGGAACCGCGTCAATTTAGAAAACACTATCCTGCAGTACCAGTTGTTTTCAAGACACAGCTTTCTTTCCCAATCCTCCATCGCGTCCAGAGCGACGATTCTTTCAATAACGCCGGAGCCGATGAACGCGTCCTTTCTGATAAACAGCACCTGCGTTTCGTGCGACCAGTCGCGCCTTATTCCAACATAGAACGTACGCAAACTGAACAGTCGCTTTTCAAGTTCTGCTTTCTGTATTCTCAAGATATAGCTTGGAGGCTCGTCTGACACTAAGGCTTAGTATTTTGAGGTAATTATAAAATGATTATCATTTTCAACAAACATTATATTACTACTGGATTTTTCAAGCCCTATGCAAGTCAGCGGCAAGGTGCTCGTCTGTGACTCAATTGACCAAGCCGGCCTCGACAGCATGAAGCGCGCAGGGCTAGCTGTCGATTACAAGCCGGAGATAAAGCCAAGCGAGCTTGTTTCTTCCGTCCGGGATTACGACGTCATAATAGTAAGAAGCAGGACCAAGGTCACAAAAGAGGTTGTCGAAGCTGCTGCTGCCGCAAAGATAATCGCGAGGGTCGGTGTGGGGCTTGACAATGTCGACGTCAAGGCAGCCGAGGCGAAAAAGATAAGGGTAATCAACGCGCCCGAAGCCGCTTCTGTCGCGGTGGCCGAGCTTGCAATCGGACTCATGATATCGCTTGCAAGGAGCATACCGAGAGCCGACGCAGAGAGCAAGCGCGGCAACTGGATAAAGAAGGAGCTGATGGGAAGTCAATTGTCGGGCAAGTACCTCGGTATAGTGGGAGTCGGCAATATCGGGCGCAACCTCAGCAGAATGGCAAAGGCGCTCCGCATGAACCTGATAGGCTACGACCCATATCCTATAAACCGAGAGTTTATCACCGAAACTGGCATGATAGTCACCGACCTTAGCACGCTACTTGAAAGTGCCGACTTTGTCACGTGTCACGTGCCGTCAACTCCGGAGACAAAGCACATGTTCAACGCAGAGCGCTTTTCAAAAATGAAGCCTACTGCTTATCTGGTCAACACTTCAAGGGGTGAAATCATTGACGAGAACGCCCTGTTCGAAGCATTGAAGAATAACAAGATTGCTGGCGCGGCGCTTGACGTCTTTGAAGTAGAGCCACCGACAAACAAACAACTCTTGGCTTTGCCAAACTTGGTGTGCACTCCCCACATTGGCGCACAGACAAGGGAGGCACAGGAGCTCGCCTCGATAGTCATTGCTGAAAAGGTAATCCAGATCCTGCGCGGCGTAATATAGATTATAAAAGGGTTCCAGACAGGAGAACGGTATAATGCGCAGCTACATCACCCAGACTTGGCTTCGGATGTGGAAGGAAAATTCAGACGAGCTCAAGTCAAAGACAATCGCTTGGAGGGCAGAGCCGACCATCCATAGGATAGAGAGGCCAAGCAGACTTGACAGGGCTCACAGGCTGGGCTATAAGGCAAAGCAGGGTATTGTTGTTGTCAGGGCATCCGTAGGCAGGGGTGGCATGAGGAAGCAGCGCCCAGTGTCAGGCAGGAGGCCCAAACACCTTGGCGTAGTCCACATCAAGCAGGGGATCAACATGCGCAAGGTAGCAGAAAGAAGGGTGAACGAGAAATTCCCAAACCTCGAAGTGCTCGGCTCGTATTTCCTACACAAGGACGGAATGAACATATGGTACGAAGTCATATTGGCAGATCCGTCGCACCCGGCTATTTCAAAGGACCGGGAAATGCGCGGCAAGTTAAAGGCATTTGCAAAATAACTTTTAGCTTCTAACCGGCAGTGGCATATGCATCTTCTATTTCGCTGATAATATTCTTCAATTCGTCGGGAACCGGTACAGATGTAGCAAAGTCGTCAACCCACGATACCGAATGAGTCCTGCCGTCCATAGTGATCGTCAGCGAATAGGAGAAATAGTCGGCAGGACCCTGTCTTGGAGGGTATACACTGTCCATTGCAAAGAATCCGCTTCCGGCTATCGTCTGCCTGATCTCCTGCACTTTTGCGTTGGCCAACTGCCTCTCTCCGGTTGCGCCGGAATTGCTCTGATAGAACGTGATGACATTCGTCTTTGAATCAAATGACGCCTTGGAGTCAAACGAAAGCCTCTCGTTGATACCGGCTATGCCGCCTGACTTTACATATTCAAACTTCAGATCATGTGACCCTTGTAGTGCGAGTATCGCCATCGGCACCGCTATTGCAATCGCAACAACTACAGCAGCCAGGCCAGCGATAATTAACGTCTTTTGACGCAATACGTGGATGGCAGGAAAATCCTAATAAATAGATGACTGACCAATTAGTCAGTCTTATCGTGATCGCACATATTAATATACGAATATATTTATTGGACGCACAATGACTAGCGGCCGATGGCAGGAGAAATTGCAAACTTTGACTATTACGCGCTGGTTGCCGTTGGGATGTTCATTGCCGGCTTGTTTGCAGTAATGGTTTATGAAAGATCAAGCTCAAAGACAAAACGAGAACAGCAGCGCCCCGGAACAGCTGCAAACACTGAAAAGTGATCACAAAGAAGAGCAGCTTGTAATAGAGAAATTCAGAAAGGAAGGCTTTTCATATCTAACCTCGATACAGCACAAGGCACTTCCAGTTATTGCGAGGAAGGTAAACTGCCTGCTGGTCGCGCCGACGGGCTCTGGGAAGACCGAGGCGGCAGTCCTGCCTGTTTTCACGATGCTTGCCCACCAAAAGAGCCCGGGAAAGATGATAAGGGCGATGTACATCACTCCGCTGCGCGCCCTCAACAATGACGTTCTCAGGCGCATCGTGCGCTACGCGCAATCTGAAGGCTTGAGGGTTGAAATCCGTCACGGCGACACCACTGCGTTGGCTAGAAAAAAAATAGTCGAAGACCCGCCTGACGTGCTTATAACTACGCCAGAATCGCTTGCGGTGGTTCTGACAAGCGAAAAGATGCTCGCTGCGCTCAAGGGACTCCAGTGGGTCATTATTGATGAAGTGCATGAGTTGGTGGCAAACGAGCGTGGAGCTCACCTTTCAATAGGCCTAGAAAGACTGGAGGCTGCATCATCGCAGCGCGTCACAAGGATAGGTCTTTCTGCCACAGTCGGCAACCTGAAGCAAGCGGCGCAGTTTATTTCGGGCACGGGCAGGCGTCACGCGGTGCTCGTGGACAGCTCAAGCCGTGGGTATGACATCGATGTCAGGTTCGTCGAGGGATCGCTCAACAATGTCGCGCACTTTGTGATCGAATACATCAAGCGCGAAAAAGTTGAAGGCTCGATCCTACTTTTCACAAACACTCGCGACGAGGCCGAGTACCTCGGCACGATCCTGAAGAACCAAGGCGACATCAAGGTGGACGTCCACCACGGGTCGCTTTCAAAAGAGATGCGCGAAGAGACGGAGCACACGTTGAGATCGGGCGAGGCCGGCATCGTGGTATGCACCAGCTCGCTCGAGCTCGGCCTTGACATCGGCTCTGTAGATCTAGTAATCCACTACGGATCGCCCCGGCAGGTGTCAAAGCTGATGCAAAGGATTGGCAGGAGCAGGCACCGGAAGAGAAGCTTTGCTAAGGGGCTGGTGGTGACCAATAACCCGGACGACGAGATAGAGGCGCTTGCAATAATTCGGCGCATGAAAAAGGGTTCTATCGAGGAACAGAAGATGCACGAAGGCGCCCTCGACGTTATGGCCCACCACTTGGTGGGACTAGCGATGCAGACCCGCGAACCGGTAAAGGTTGACAATGCCCACAACTTGATAACACGCGCCTATCCATTCAGGAACATTAGACTGTTTGACGTCGAAAGTTGCCTTGACATTCTGGCAGGGCACAACGTGATCAAGTACGACCGGGACAATCGCACGTACGTTCGCAAGATAAAAGCGTACAAGTATTATTTTGAAAACCTTTCCATGATCCCGCACGTCCTGAAATTCGAGGTCATTGACTCGATAAGCAAGCGCAGAATAGGCACTCTTGACCAGCAGTTCGTTGGCGACTATGGCGAAAAGGGCAATGTCTTTGTGTTAAAGGGCTCGCAGTGGCGCGTGCTGGCAGTAGACGAACGCCGGCTGGTCGTTAACGTCGAGCCCCTGCGCGGCGCAGCCATCAACATTCCCTACTGGGTGGGCGAAATGATCCCTGTAGACTTCAAGACTGCCGAAGAAGTGGGCGCGATACGCAGCCAAGCAGCAAGTGGCCGGGCCAAATTATCAACTCAGTTAATGGACGACACAAAAAAGGCGCTCAAGATAATCCCTGATTCAAAGAACATTGTCGTTGAAAGTTACATTGCACGCAACATGCTGGTCATCCACTCTGTCTTTGGCTCAAAGGTGAACAATACTATCGCATCGCTGCTGTCGACTATTCTGTCGTCGCAGCTCGGCTACATGGTAGAGTCGAGGTCTGACGCTTATCGGATAATGCTTACCTCAGGCGCACGGATAGTGCAGGGCAGGCTAGAAGCGGCACTAAGCGACGTTTACGACCTAGAGCCCGTGATAATTGCAGCACTGACAGGCACCCACAACATCAACTGGAAGGTGTGGATGGTAGCAAAGAGATTTGGCATGATAAGCAGGGAAGCAGTCTACGACAAGAAAGTCGCGCGCATGATCTACGACCGGTATTCGAAAACGCCGATCAGCGCCGAGTCGATACGCGAGCTGGTGCACGACAAGTACGACGTGTGGCAGACGCAAAAAGTGCTTGACGACATCAAGCTAAAAAAGATCAAGATCCACTGGCTTGAAGTAACAGAGTTTTCAGATCTGGCAAAGACGATAATAGAGCATTCCGGCAAGATGGCCGGCGCCATGCCGCTGAGTGTGGAAAAAGGTGTCATAGAGCTGGTAAAGGAGCGGCTGGAAAAGACAAAGCACAGGCTCGTCTGCATCCGCTGCGGCAAGTGGGAGCGGGTGATGGAGACAAGGGAGGTGCCGGAGGAATTATCATGCACTCATTGCAGATCGCGTCTTGTCACCGCGACATTCTGGTCTGACGACGAAATGTCGAGGGTAATTCGTACAAGACTTGCAGGTGGCAAGCTGACGCCGGAGCAGAACCATAAGTTCGAGCGCGCGTGGAAGGTGGCGTCGCTTGTTAACAACTTTGGCAAAAAGGCGATAATAGTGCTTTCGGGTCACGGGGTCGGGGCCGACACCGCGGCAAGGATTCTGCGTAATTACATCGATGATGAACAAATGTACAAGAGCATATACGAAGCGGAAAGGCAGTACGTTATTACGCGCGGCTTTTGGGCTGACTAGATCTCTATTTCACACTTCCAAGCAAATTCTGCTTCATGACCTTGAAGAATTCAACATCCGACATGCTGGTCCTAGCCTGCATCCATCCTTCCATGTCCTTGCCGGCGATATATCGGAGGTTAGGGTCCTTTGAAGTTATTGCATCAAGTACTACTCTTGCAACCAGTTCGGCGGAAGAGCCGTTCTCTACCATGGATTGCCAGTTGGCGCCCATTCGCTGCATCATCTGCGAATATGGAGAATTCGGTTCCTGGGCTTTCTTGGCGAAAACCATGTCGTTGGCAAAGTTTGTCTTCACAACACCCGGCTCTACCAGAACCACCCTTATTCCGAAGGGCTCAAGCTCATATGCAATCGACTCGCTCAAACCCTCGATTGCATGCTTTGAACTTACGTAAACCGAGGCACCAGGGTATCCGAGTCGCCCTGCTCCAGAGCTGATGTTTACAATAATCCCTGATCTCTGTTTCCTCATTACTGGTAGAACCGCCTGGGTCGTTCTTATCAGGCCAAAGACATTTGTCTCGTACTGAGTCCTTACTTCTTCCATTGAGGTATCTTCGAAAGCGCCGCCAAGCCCGTAGCCCGCATTGTTTACCAGCACGTCGATCCTGCCTTTCTCGTTTAGTATCCTTTGAACTGCATTTTTTACTGAATTGTCGTCGTTGACGTCAAGCTGTACAACCGAGATAGGGATCCTTTCTTTTTTGGCAGCTTCTGTAATGGCTCCTGCTTTTGCCGGGTTTCTGGCAGTGGCATAAGTGAAAAACCCTTTTCTTGCCAGTTCTAGTGCCGTAGCAAGGCCAATGCCACTTGAGCTTCCTGTCACGACAGCTACCTTTGCGTTTGATGCCATGCTACTTTTTACAGAACCGTCTACTTAAGTGGTGCAGTAATCCTAAACGTATCAGGTAAGCAATTGGCGACGACAGAAAGATATTCAGCTCAGTTTTGTTACCGAAGAATAAGGCCTAAGAGTCAGCTCTGCATTACCTTCACGCCCAACGCCTGCCGTTGCTCCTGCCAGCCTCACCCTATCGCCGACGTTTAGCTTGTTGACGCCCGCGCTCTGTTTACGCCACCCGACCAACCTTATCTCCCCTGTGTCGTCGCCCAGCAGTGTGGACGTCACCGGCACGGTTTCGCCGGTCTTTGTCTTCACGTCGGCAGTCTCTGGCGCCTGCAATACGATTGCTTCAATGACGCAGGGGTCCTCCGACACTTGGATGTCCTTAATCTTTTTTTCAAATTTCGACAATTTTGAGAAGGACGCGTCATCGTCAGTCACTCTGATGTACGAGTCGTCCTTTGATAGCACCATTGAATTTCCAAATATCCTAGAGGGTACACACTCGATCATGGTGCCGGCATTCAATTGATCCGAGCTGGCAAGCGAGTTATCGACTGTCAGCACAAGGGCCCTGCCGGCCCTGTCTGCTGCAAGGCAGAGGAAGCTTCCCCTGCCGGTCTCCTCGCCCACGGAAACGATCCTGAGCGGCATGACCTCTATCTCCTCTTGGGAATCAGAAAATTGCAAGATAGTGCCCTCGTCGCCGTGGACCTCAAAGTCGCCGTTGCCGTACTGCGGGTTGCCCTGCTTTACTCTGACTCCTATCATGCGCACTCTTGCCCCCGTCTTGAAGACCTTTGGGAGCCTCGACTCATCGATGTTCCAGATTACTGCGCGCAGCGTCCTGGTGCCAGCGTCGTTTGAGACCTGGAGCTGGAGCGACTTGCTTGCCTCGCCCCTTGCGTTGACAAAATCGCTGACGCGGGGGTTAGCACTTATCGTACCTGTGATTACCGCGCTGTCTTGCGGCCCCTTTACCGAGTCGACAGTTGAAGCAAGTGATTCGATGCTCGGGATCGCCGGGTCGTCGCGCACGTTCTCTATAGCGCTATAGCTCCCAAGGTTTATCACTGGCTTGCCGTCAAGGCCGGCTCTCACATATCCCTTTATGATCTTGATCACGTCTCCTACCTGTAAACCCATCTCGTCCGGAATCGCAACGTGCCTATCCCACAGCTTTACCTTCACCCTCGCGTCCTTGTCGTAGACGACGAGCGTCCGGGTCGCGGCCTGCTCATTACTCTCCCTCTTTGTGAACGTGTGGACGGGGTAAACGTTCATTATCCTGCCGACGACCGTCACCTCCTTTGCGCCTACATAAATGTCCTTGAGGCCGGACTGGACCTTTGGCATGCTGTCAAACGATACACCAAGGTCTGCCGCAACTAGGAATAGTGCGCCTTGGTCTGTAAGGTAACCTGCGCCCACTTTGCGCTTTTTTTCGTCTATCATGTCTCTTATCTGCTCGGCGCTAAGCTCAGGCTTTTGCCTGAGCATGATTTCCAACATCCCTTTAAAATCGTGCGACGGTGGCGACGATGATGACAAGCTTTGTTCCCAACCTCCAGTTCTGAAAAGACCGTTAGCAATTACTTGCCTATATATTTTCAGAACATCACGTTAATCTGAATTGGATAAATGCAGAAATTAGACCCTTACGATGACCAAGCCTATGGAGCCCTGCATCCACGTCTCCGACTTGCGCAAGAGCTACGGGCAGGTGCGCGCAGTAGACGGCGTGTCCTTTGGTGTACAGTACGGAAAAGTGTTTGGCTTTCTTGGCCCAAACGGCGCCGGCAAGACCACAACGATAAAGGTACTCACGACGCTTGTCCGCCCGAGTTCGGGCACAGTTAGAATATTTGGTAAGGACATTGTAAAGCACCAGAGGGAGATCAAAAAGCGGATAGGGGTGGTTCTGCAGGACCCGAGCTTCGAGGCAAATCTGACCGTCGAGCGGGCGCTCGAGCTGTACGGGTTGATGTGGGGCGTGCCGGGAGAAAAGAGGCGCGATAGGGCCCGGGAACTGATCGAGAAATTCGATCTTGCGTCTTTCAAGAACATGAAAAATGACGAGCTTTCGATAGGCCAGAGAAGGCGCGTGCAGGTAGCAAGGGAGTTCATGCACGACATGGAACTTCTATTCCTCGACGAGCCGACAATGGGCCTTGACCCGGCGGCCCGGCGCACGCTACTCGACTATGTCAACAAACATGTGCAGGGCGGGTTGACTGTATTTTTTACAACGCACATCATGGAGGAGGCTGAATACTTGTGCGACGAAATAGCGATAATCAACAGGGGAAGGATGATCGCCACCGATACGCCTGCCGGCCTGAAGCAGAAGTACGGCGGCGTCAAGGCGGTGGAAATAAAATTAAAGGACTCTACCACGCAATCTGTTATGCACATCATCCGCCCGATAGCCGGGAGCTCGGTCATTGAATCGCCGGATGAAGGCACAATAAGGATAAGCTCAGCGGAGGCGCAAGAGATGCTTGTCAAGATAATCGAAGCGCTTTCAAAAAACTTGGTCCAGATAGAAAGTGTCTCGGTTAACCCGCCAACGCTCGAGGAAGTCTTCCTCTCAGTCATCGGCAAGCAAGCCTAGATCCTCATCTTCAGCATTGATAATGTGGCAAGAAAGAATGCGGCCGCAGTTATCGCAGCAATAACCCCGACTTCGACGTTGGTGAAAAAATCGATCTGGTTAAAAATGCCAGCCCTCGTGATGTCGACGATATAAGTCAGCGGGTTGGCATAAAAGGCGGTGCTTAGAGCCACCGGTACCCCCTGCGTGGGGTAGAACGCGGTGCTGACGAATGAAAAGAAGAGGAACACGCTGTTGACTATGACGTTGAACCCTTCGTTGCTCTTCAGCCGAGTCGAGATTATTACCGCTATCGAGCCGAAAAATATCGCGCCGGTTATGAGGGCGTAAAGGACGTAAATCGACCCGACAAGCGTGGGCTGCGCGCTCCCCGCGAGTGTAGGCGACCCAGCTACTAAGATAAGCGCCGCGCTCGCCAGGCCCATTAGCATGATTGTGATGATGTTGCCGGCGATGTACTCCATCCTTGCAAACGGCATAACCAGTATCTGCTGGAACATGCCGTTTCGCTTGTCGTTCCATATTATGCTGCCGGCGATCGTGCTACTGTTCATCATGTTAAAGCCGATCATGCCTGCCGCCAGGTAGGCGGGGTACGCAATAGTCGCGCTGCCGAGCAAGACACCCTCGCCAATGAGCGCGGAATAGGAGTAGCCTGCGATAAAGATGTAGACTATTGGAAAAAGGACCTGCCAGACGAGAAATACCTTGTCTATAGAAGCGACTAGGTTCCGATACAAAAGTATCGCTACGGCGTTCACTGCCGCCTTTTCAGCTCATGCGTATATTAATCAATAATCGTCGGCAAGGTTATGCGGAACAGCAATTGTGAAACGCAGATTATGGCGCTAATTTGCCATGATTTAAATAACTTGTGCCTGAACTATCGAGCATATCATGATGGCTGAAGACATGGCGCAAAAGAAACTGCGCGGTTCCGGTGGTTACGCTATTGCTAGGATAACTGACGAGGAACAGAAAAAAGGGAACCTCGGCGGCCCAGAATTGTTCCTCGCCGGCATCGGCCGTCTGGACGAGGACAGGTTCGTGAAATACCACTGCAACAAATGTGAGAAAGAGTACGAAGGCTCGCCGGCGATCCACTACGAGAACCCGAATGAAGAGCTGGGAGAGGGAGTCACGCTTCTCGAAAAGGGCGAATATAAGTGCAAAACGTGCAGCGCCACTATCGCGCAATACCGCAAGTTTGACGCGCCTGCACAGCAGCAAGCGCAGGTACAGGCTCCACGGATTGAGCAGGCTGCTCCAGACCTCGTCGTCGCTCCAGCAGGTGCGACGGCAAGCGACAACTTTATTCCGATACAGTCGCTTGTCGGCATGTCTGCATACGACAGCGAGGCAATGCTGATAGGCAATGTGGAGCAGATCGGCCTGAGCAGGGATGCCGGCAGCGCCAAGATTACAATCAAGATAGGAAACACGCAGGTGCCATGGGACGGCATTTCAAAAATAGGCGACATTGTGCTCCTAAAGACATCGGACGCAAAGACGACTTTGGGAGGCAGGTGCCACGCATGCGGCTACCAAAATGAGGCCGGCTCCGCGTTCTGCGCAGAATGCGGCACGAAACTCTAGTTACTTCAATATTATCCTCGCGTCGACCACGCGCGCGCCCTTGCCTTCTTCGAGCACAAGGAGCGGGTTGATATCAAACTCATTTATATCTGGAAAGTCGATCACGAGCTGGGACAGCCGCTGGAGAGAATCCGCGATTGCCTTCAGGTCTGAAGGTTTCTCGCCCCTGACGCCCTTGAGCAGTTTTATTGTCTTGATAGACTCCACCATCTTCATCGCTTCACGCTCGTCGACTGGTGCAACGCGGAAGACGACGTCCTTGAGCACCTCGACATAGATGCCGCCGAGGCCGAACATGATCACCGGCCCGAAGGTCGGATCCTGGCTTGCGCCAAGTATCGTTTCCTTTGCAGTCGTGATCATCTCCTGCACGAGCACTCCCTTTATCTTGGCATCTGCCTTGTACTTTCTTGCGCTTTCCATTATCGACCTGAATGCTGCGCGCAGCTCGTCGTCATTCTTTATTCCGACTTTGACGCCGCCGGCGTCAGACTTGTGGATAATATCCGGCGACGCTATCTTCATGACGAGCGGGTAGCCTATCTCCTTTGCACCCTTGATGCATTCTTCTTCCGTGGCGCCAAGGACGCTCTTTGGAGTAGGAAAGCCATAAGCCCTGAGCACTTCATAGCCTTCCTCCTCCAAGAGATTAGCCCTTCCCTGCTTGCGAACCTGTTCAAAGATCGACGTGATCTTTGTCTTGTCCTTGGAAAATTGCAGAGTCTGTGCTTTGGTGGAAGCTGTATCGACCCACTTCTTGAACTCGTACGCTGCCTTGAGCGTTCTTATTGCAGGTTCTGAATATAGGTAGTACGGGATGCCGCCTTCGGACATTATCGACCTGTTTTCAATCCCCTCGGCAAGTCCCATCAACGACGCAAGCATAGTCTTGTTCGGAAACTTGTTTGAGAGTTTTACAAGAACCCTTGCGAGGTCGTCGTAATTAAGAGTGGCAGAAGGAGTGCACATAGTCACAACGGAGCCGACGTTTGGATGCGAAAGAACCAGCTTTAACACGTTTTCAAACCTGAGATAATCTGCGTCCCCGACAATGTCTACAGGGTTCCTAGGCGATCCGTACGCTGGAATGACTTTGGCTATTTCATCACGGATGGATGAAATGTCTGCCATCTTTAATCCGTACTTTGAGCACGCGTCGGTCGATATTATTGCAGGACCCCCCGCATTTGACACGATTACCACTCCACCATCTGGCAGCGGTTGCTTTGAAAATGCCGTAGCAAGGTCGAATAGCTCGCCCATCGTATCGACGCGGATCACGCCGCACTGGGCAAAAGCTGCTTCATAATTTGCGTCAGATCCACCTAGCGCGCCGGTGTGAGAAGCGGCTGCCTTGGCACCCTCGGCTGTACGACCCGCCTTGAGAACGATTATAGGTTTTCTTTTTTCAGTTGTTATCCTCTTTGCGATGTCCATAAATCGCCTGCCGTTGCGAATGTCTTCGAGGTACATCACGATGACCCGGGTGTCCTGATCTTCTTCCAAAAGCTCTAGGATGTCGCTTTCGTCCATATCCACCTTGTTGCCCATGCTAATGACCTTTGAAAAGCCGATGTTCTGCGCCTCTGCGTCCTCGACGGTGGCAGCGCAGATGGCGCCGCTCTGTGATACAAGCGCAACAACTCCGTATTTTGGTGTGATCTTTAAGAAAGTAGAATTCATCATGTTGCTTGTTGACAAGCTCATGATGCCAAGGCAGTTCGGGCCAATGACACGTATCCCATACTTTTTGGCGATCTCGCCGACTTCTTTTTCCAACTTTGCTCCAGCTTCATCCACCTCCTTAAAGCCAGCAGAAACAATTATCGCACCTTTGATCCCCTTCTTACCCACTTCTTCCATGACGGCCGGCGTGAACTTGCTGGGAGCAGCAACGACTGCAAGATCCACCGATTCCGAGACATCGAGAACGCTCTTGTACGCCGTCAGGCCGCCCACGGTCGGGTTTGACGGGGTAATGGGGAAAATCTTGCCCTTGAAGTGTTTTGCTATATTATTAAAGATAGTCTTACCAACGCCGGGCTTTTCCGAGGCCCCGATCACGGCAATCGACCTCGGCGAGAAGAAGATCGAACTGGACATGGGTGAAAAGCCCCTCAGGGTGGTTATAAATGCATCATCTCGATTAGCTTTTTTACCGGCAATTGCAATAACGTTGTTAATGGAAGGCGGCATTTGGGTAGTGCTGGTAATACCGGCAATCATCGCGTTTATCTTTGGCGCATGGGTATTTTACAACATGGTTGTTGACGTATCTGAGCGGAACACGGAATATGGTGGACTGAATAAGTGCCTCGAAGGTTGCCAGGCGAAGCCCAACTAGATGGGCTAGCTGCACAAAGGCAACCTTTATTTTCAATTGCAAAACCCTACAGTACAGTGAGCGCGATAGACGCGGTCGTGGACGTTGAAATGCCCGGACTGATTTCGGACCTGCAGACGCTTATTCGGCAGCCAAGTGTTTCTGCAAAAAAGCAGGGCTTGGTAGAGTGTGCCAACCTAGTTGCTGAGACGATGCATAAGGCTGGCATAAACTCTGAAGTGCTGTACCTCGATGACAATAGCGTTCCGCCAATAGTGTATGGCGAAGTGAAATCAAGGTCAAACACAGACAAGACAGTACTGTTCTACAATCACTACGATGTGCAGCCGGAAGAGCCTCTTGAATTGTGGAAGGATGACCCCTTTAGTGGCAAGGTCGAGGGAAACTACATCTACGGCAGGGGCTCGGCTGACGACAAAGGAGAACTGATCACTCGCATAAAGGCGGTCGAGTATTTTTTGAAAAGGACGGGTGACGTGCCCTGCAATGTCAAGTTCATGGTGGAAGGGGAAGAAGAGATCGGGAGCGTACACATAGAGCAATATTTGAACAAATATCGCGACAGGCTTCGTTGCGACGGTGTGATATGGGAGTTTGGCTACGTCGACGCAAAGGATAGACCGATAATCAGCCTCGGGATGAAGGGTCTACTGTATGTTGAATTGATCGCAAAAGGGCCGGTTAGAGATGCCCACTCAAGCCTTGCAGTGCTGATCGAAAACCCGGCATGGCGGCTGGTGTCCGCGCTTGCTACAATGCGCGACCAGAACGGAAAGATACTGATAAAGGACTGGTACAAGGAAGTCAAGTCGTTTACAAAGGAAGAGCTCGAAGTAATTTCAAAGGAGCCGTTTGACGATAAAGAGTTCAAGCAGGAATACGGCATCAACCGATTAGTCAAGAACGCGCAAGGCAAGGATATCAAGAAGGCGCTTGTAGGAATGCCGACATGCAACATTGCAGGCTTTAATTCAGGGTACATAGGCGAAGGTGCCAAGACAGTGCTCCCGGCGCACGCAATGGTCAAGATCGACTTCCGCCTTGTGCCAAAGATGTTGCCTGAAAAGCAACTGGTGAGGCTAAAAAGGCACTTGAAGCTGAAAGGCTTTGACGACATCGAGGTAAAATTCATCCACGGCGAAGCAGCAGCCAGGACGCCTCTCCGCGACCCATTTGTCAGTCAGGTTCAGCAGGCCGCCAGGGAAACTTTCGGCTCTTCCATTACGAGCGTATCTTCTGCAGGCACCGGTCCCATGTACTCGTTCGTCAAGGTGCTCAAGGCTCCCTGCATCTCGATAGGCAGCACGTACATGTTTGCGCGCATACACTCGCCAAACGAGTTTGCGAGGATCGATCTCTTGAACAAGACTACAAAGTGCATTGGAAGGATAATGGAAAAATTCGCAAGCTAGAGGAATTTGCTGTTAAATTAGTAATCGACCAGAGCATTTGGGACTGAAGAAGCAAAATGGGTTTTCAATGCCATACGCTCTATTTCCATTTGCCATTGATGGCCTGTTTAGATGCGGCGTTCTGATGTCTGCGCATTAAGCATTCGATCTAGTTTAGAGAAGACTAGTTGCATTACCAGGTCGGCTGACCCTTGACCGATTATTTCTGTAAGACCCAATCTCAGATCGTCTATCGAGAGGTTATAGCTGTCAATATCGATGTCGTATCGTGCTAAACTTCGAATCAATGCGCCACTACCTGAATCGCCCAATACTTCAATGCTTTGCAAAAACGCTTTGCGAAGGGCATTGCTGTATTCGAAGTTATCGACACGCAACGAAGGCCAAGTGAATATTAGTGCGCTAGCTATAAGATACAGTGTAAGTTAGATTTCTGACAAGAATACATTGTTCTAGAGTAAGAGTGAATAGCCAGATTTCATATGCTGAATGCTAGG
>CBQWHN010000006.1:0-16747 GCA_967728685.1 uncultured Nitrososphaera sp. | reverse complement strand
CCGCGTCAATAATTATTGCTGCCGTTGCAATCTTTTTCGTCTATTCCCAATTCAATGATTTTGACATCAAAGGCACCTCGCCACCACTTGTTGGCGGCCTTGTGAATACGAGCGTGATTGAGAGGGAAGGCCTTGAGGACAGCGCCTTTAAAGTCGGGCAGGTAAGCGCGGCACAAGCATCTGACTCAGAGATGACCCTGCCGGATCTGTTTGTAAAAGTGGAAAAGTCGGTCGTGCAAATTACCGACAGCGATGAAACTGATCCTCGTGACTCCCGGCTGGGCTCGGGCTTTGTCTACGATAACAACGCGCACATCATCACGAACAATCACGTAGTGAGCGGCGGGGGGAGGCTTGATGTGACATTCCTTGATGGGACGGTATACCGAGCCACGCTGATAGGCTCAGACCCATTCACGGATCTAGCCGTCCTATACGTGCAAGAAGCGCCGAAGGAAAAACTAGTGCCGCTGCCGCTTGCCGACTCGTCCAAGATAAGAGTTGGCGAGGAGGTAGCTGCAATTGGCAACCCGTTTGGGCTTTCTGGGTCAATGACTGCCGGAATCGTCAGTGGCGTCGGCAGGCTGATACCATCACAGGAAGCAGGCGACTTTTCTATTCCTGACGTAATCCAGACCGACGCACCAATCAACCCCGGCAACTCCGGCGGCCCGCTGCTCAACATGCGGGGCGAAGTGATAGGCATTAATTCTGCCATATTATCAACCTCCGGGCAATTCGCCGGTGTAGGCTTTGCGATTCCGTCAGACACGATGACGAAGGTAGTGCCGTCGCTTATCACCACTGGATCTTTCCAGCACCCATGGCTTGGCGTGGCAGGGAGGGATATGACGCCAGGAATAGCAGAACACCTCGGACTTAAAGAACCGCGCGGTTTTCTGGTGATGGATGTAGTCGCCGGCAGCCCGGCAGAAAAAGCTGGTATAAGGGGAGGCGACCAAGACGCAACGATTGACGGCGTGTCAGTCAAACTGGGAGGCGACGTCATCATCGTGGTTGATAACAAGACAGTAAGAAAGATTGACGACATCCTTGTCTACCTGCAGAGGGAGAAAGCAGTCGGTGACGAGCTAAAGCTAACAATCTTGCGCGATGGTCAGCAGATGCAGGTTACCATAGTGCTGGGTGCACGACCCAACCAGCAAGAGTCTCCCTAGTAAAATCGTTTATTAGTAATGGGTCACCTTTCAATACCACACTTGCTTGCAAATCCCGATGTAGCAGAGGTGCTGAACAGAACCGTGGAATCCGGGATAACAAAAGCGGAAGCGTACAAACTGGTGGCCGAATGTGCCACGGATACGCTAGTTGCCGTAGCCGGCAGAATTCGGGACAGTACAAAGCCCGGTGCAGTCACTTATTCTAGAAAGGTGTTCATCAATCTCATTAATCTTTGCCGGGACACGTGCACATACTGCACTTACAAAAAAGAGCCCGGAGAACCGATGCTTTCGATGCTTGATCCAGCGCAGGTTCTTGCCATAGCCGAGGCCGGCAAGAAATCTGGATGCACCGAAGCGCTCTTTGTGACAGGCGAGCGACCCGAGCAAAAGTACGGGCAGGCCCGCGCATGGCTCAGCTCCCTGGGACATTCATCAACCGTCGAATATATCCGGGAAATGAGCGAGCTTGTAATTGAAAAGACTGGCTTGCTTCCTCACACAAACGCGGGTAGCCTAACAAGAAAGGAAATGGGCATGCTGAAAGACACAAATGTAAGCCTCGGAGCGATGTTAGAAACGTCAAGCGAGCGGCTTATGGGAAAGGGAATGCCGCACGAAGACGCGCCAAGCAAAAACCCCAAGGTGAGGCTAAAGACTCTTGAAAGTGCAGGCGAACTCAAGATTCCAATGACGACTGGCCTTCTCGTGGGGATCGGAGAAACGCCAAAAGAGCTCATCGATTCGCTCTTTGTGATAAAACAGTTACACGAAAAATACGGCCACATACAGGAAGTGATAATGCAGAATTTCGCGCCCAAACCAGAGACTGGTATGGCTCAATTCCCGCAGGCATCATCGGAATACTTCTTGCGTGCAGTAGCAATGACACGCGTAATCATGCCGGGCATGAACGTGCAGGTGCCGCCAAACCTCAGCCCCGAGATCTTTGGTCGCTACGTCGACGCGGGTATCAACGACTGGGGAGGCATATCGCCAGTCACAATTGACCACGTCAACCCCGAATTCCCATGGCCTTCTATCGAGTCAGTACAAGAGGTGACTGAAGGCAAGGGACGCAGGCTCAGGGCGCGACTTCCGGTTTATCCGGAATTCCTCAAAGGTGGATTTATTACGTCCGAGCGGCTTTTGCGGCAGATAAGCTTGATCGCTGATAACACGGGATTGGTTAAGGAGGATTACATCAATGATTGATTCTCTTTTGAAAAACGCTGACCCAGTGGTTGCTGCGGCACTTGACCGCGCGTTGAGTGGCAAGGACATTTCAACTGACGACGCAGTCGCGCTCTTTGACTCTACTGGCCTTGAAATGAACCTTGCAGTGATCGTGGCTGACGAACTCCGCCGGAGGACAGTCGGCGACAATGTGACATACGTCGTCAACAGGAATATCAATTTTACAAACGTTTGCATCAAGCAGTGCGGCTTTTGCGCTTTCAGCAGAGACTTTCGCGAAGAGGAAGGATACTTTTTGCCCACAGAAGAAATAGTGAAAAGGGCACGGGAAGCGGCAAGCCTTGGAGCGACTGAAGTGTGCATACAGGCTGGCCTTCCGCCAAAGTTGGACGGCAACCTCTATGGCAACATATGCAGGGCAGTCAAGAAAGAATTACCGGACATGCATATCCACGCCTTTTCGCCGGAAGAAGTGATGTACGGCGCAATAAGGTCCGAAACTTCTCTGCCAGAGTACCTCAAGGCATTGAAGGAAGCCGGCGTGGGAAGCTTGCCGGGCACTGCAGCTGAAATCCTCGACCAGAACTTGCGGGACATCATATCGCCGGGCAGGATCACTGTTCGGGACTGGATAACAGTCATTAAGCAAGCCCATGCGCTTGGAATACCGACTACTTCGACCATAATGTACGGCCACATTGAAACATCGCGCCACAAGGCAGAGCACATCGCGCTCTTGCGCGAGATCCAGAAAGAAACTCACGGCTTTACCGAATTTGTGCCGCTTAGCTTTGTACACACCGAAGCGCCCATGTACAGCCATGGCACTGTGGCAAACGTCAGGTCAGGCGCAGACGGCAACGAAGTGATCAAGATGCACACAGTAGCAAGGATAATGCTGAACAACCACATACCGAATATTCAGGTGTCGTGGGTCAAGGAAGGAGCAAGGATGTCACAACTTTTGCTTGCCGCCGGCGCAAACGACTTTGGAGGCACTTTGATAAACGAAAGCATCTCAACCTCAGCAGGTTCGCAACATGGTCAACTAATGAAGCCAAAAGAAATTAGGCATCTAATAAGATCAGCCGGCAGGATACCGGCTCAACGTTCTACCACGTACAGGATGCTGAAGGTATTTTCAGACGAAAAAGAAGATCAGGAATCCCCGCTAGACAGGGCAGATACTTTGCAATTCGGATCGTATCACCAGCTGATCAAACTTGACAAATTCAGATACAAAGATGCCAAGAAGGGCTATGTCTGATGCTAAGCCCTCCACTGTACAAGATTCTAAAACAACAAGTCGTTTTCATGTAACGGTATTGTATAGTTGCTGTAATGATATTGCCTCCAAGGATACCGGAGAAAATTGGATCTGCCGCTATTCCCCGGATTCGCAACATTGGTAACTGGACGGCGATCAGCTCGTCGGAAGAAAAGCCGGAAGAAACCCGATGAATTCTATTTCGCTTGAGCAATTGTTTTGACACGACCTAGCAAGACTTATACGGACATGTCCATGCTATCCATAGCACGATGCCAACTTGGTGGGGTCGTAGCGAAGCCTGGCATCGCAACGGGCTCCAGATCTAACGCATGGGCTAAGTTAGAAGAAACCCGTGGATCAAGGGTTCAATTGATTGCGGTTAAATGCCGCGTCAGAACAGATCCCTTCGGCCCCACCTTTTCAGCTCCTGCAATGGTTCAGCTATCTCAGATTGTGCGCTTTAATTATCGCTTCGTCGAGCACCTTGCCATCCTGAATGCTTACCGCCCTTGCAAGTTCGGGTCGGGGGGCCTTGTTTGCAATGTCCTTGACATATTCAGCTATTATCGTTGACAAAGTTGTTGACGCGTACCTCGGGACTATCGACGGGATGTTTGGAACACGGATAAAGATGTTTCCAAAATAGTCCGCTTGCGCCGGGTTCAGTATTGTGCCTATGCTTGTTGGCGAATACTCGCCTGAAGGATTAACGTAGGGAAAGTTGCCCCCTTGGTCGACTGCGACATCAATGATTATCTTTTTCCTCACTTCAGATACTTCCTTTAGCAGTTTTTCATCAATTACCCTGTCGGCCTTTTCCTTGTCATATGTCGATCCTATGATAACGTACGCACCTCGCAACATATCGCGGTCAGCAGCCCCATCAACAGAGCACCTCGGTAATTCGAGCTCTTGCAGGGACTTTCTACGCGCTTCTCGCTTTTCAATTATTGTTATCTTTGCTCCAAGCGCCGAGCAAACCCTGGCTGCCATTTCGCCCACGCTGCCGCCGCCAAATATCACTGCCATCTTGTCATGCAGCGACAACATGCGCTTCAGTTCGTTGTCGATCTTGACGTTAACGATTTGCTCAAACCCTTCGACAAACTTGGCCTTGACCTGATCGGCACCTGTTTTCAACCTTATTGACTTGTCATGCTTGAAGGCGTAGTTGTGGAAAAAGCCTGCCCAGATGCCGGATATAGCGCCGGCAATCTTGCTCATCGGCATTAGGAGTGGTGTCTGACCTTTTTCGTCGACCACCTTCTCAAATGATATGAACGTGGCCCGCGACTTGACGGCCGCGTCGGTCAGCTCTCTGCTAGACTCAAAGTGGTTAAAGCCAAAGACCGTGTGGCGTGGTCTTATCTGCGCGTGTTCGCCCTTGCCCACCTGGATCTCCTTTACCTTTACAATCAGATCTGCCTTGCTGTATAGCTCTGCCTGCGAGCTGACGATTGTCGCGCCAGCCGAGCTGTATTCATCGTCAGAAAAGCCGCTTTTGGCGCCGGCCTGTGCCTCGACGAGGACTATGCCGCCTGACCCTACAAGCGATGAAACAGAACGAGGAGTCAAAGCCACTCTATTCTCGTGGTCCTTTATCTCTCTGGGAACACCAATTATCAATTGCATTTCCTAACGTTGGATCATTTATTATTATTTTGCGCGGGTCACATCATGCACTTTGCGATCTCGTCGAATGACCCCAAATGGGGTGCTTTGATTCGGGAGAAGTGTCTTTCGATAAACTTCGTCTGAAGATAGAAGGTACGACGAGCTGGTCTAAAATCAAAGTTTAAGACTATGCAGGACAATCTCACTTCATGAGCGAAAAGAATGCTTACTTCAATCCTGCAGGAATGCTGACAGCTCCATTTGTCATTGGAACCGCTGCACTTGAAATGACCCTGATGACTACTCTATCGCTTGCAAGGGTTGCGCAGATAGCCATCCAGTCTGCCGATACCGCACTGGCAAAATACATCGAGCTAACAGAGCAGGAAATAAAGAAGGGCAGGCGCCATGAAAGCGTCAAGGTAGAGTAGCTAGCGTAGCTTGCGCAGGTTGATGTTGTACGCTAGGCTAAACCTGTGTGCTTCATCCCTTGCGTGCTGGAGCATTTTGAGGCTACTACCGCTCCTGGGTAGCACAAGCGGTTCCGGGGATTTAGGCGCATAGATCTCTTCATTTTCTTTCGCAAGACCTATGCAAGGAACATCATGGATTCCAAGGTTACGAAGGGAAGCAACCGCCGCGGCCAGCTGGCCGCGTCCGCCATCTATCACTATCAGGTCAGGCAACTTTTCATCTGACGAATATCTCCGCCGGACCAGCTCGCCCATCATCGCAAAGTCATTCTGCCCTGCAACCGTCTTGATCTTGAATTTCCTGTATGCTGCCTTTGTTGGCTTGTTGTTGGCAAACCTGACACACGACCCAACTGCAATTGAGGTTCCCAAATTCGAAACATCGAAACAGTCAATGACTTCGGGCATCGAAGGTAGATTCATGGCATTTTTCAGCTCGACAACTGCCGGGTCATAGCCTCTGTCAATATACATTGATAAGTTTCGAGAAATCAGCTCCATGAGCTGACGTTTTTCCTTTCCAAGCGTGCGCCAGACATTAGAGATGCTCACCCTGTGCCCTGCGATCTTTTCAAGCGACATCTCTAGCACATTCCTGTCATCCGGGTCTTCGTTGACGTACACAAATCTCGGGACCAGCGGCACCGAAGAGTAATACTGGATGAGAAAGGATGAAAGCGAGTTATCGCCAACGAGATCAAATTCGAATTTTTTCCTGTCGCTGATGACACCGCGCGTCCTACGAAGGGCCATTACATGTGCAACGCCTTTTCTGTCGTCTTTCATTATGCCGACGTATTCTTCGTCAGGGTTCCGCTTCACCACTTTTTCCATCTTTTGCTTGACGCGCAGATTGTTCAGTCGATACAGAGTGTCGCGGATCTCCTTAGCCCTTTCATAATCGCCAAGATCTGACGCCCGCTTCATTTCAGACTGCATTTCGCTTGCAAACTTTTCTATACTGCTCTTGCCATCAAGAATATCTTGCAACGCAACGACGTTCAACATATATTCCCTGCGCGTCACGTTGGCAATGCAGGGCGCGTCGCAATTCTTGATAAAGTACTGGAGACAAGGACTCTTGGGCAGCCTGTTGCATATCCTTATCTTGAACAGTTTCCGCAAAAGCCCGACAGTCAAGAACTTGGAACTACCGCGGACAAACGGTCCATAGACCCTGCCCATCGGGCCGAGGAACTCGCCATTTCTGTTGCGCCGGGCTACAAGCAGCCGTGGAAACGGTTCGTCAGTTATCTTGAGATAAGTATAGCGCTGCTGGTCCTTCAGCTCGATATTGAAGACGGGGCGGTAGCGCTTGATGAGGTTCGACTCGAGCAAGAGCGCCTCAATCTCGTTATCCGTGACGACGAATTCGATGTCTGATATCTTGCTCACTAGCCTGCCGGTCTTCCATCCCACGTTTGGGTCGTGCTTGGTGAAATAAGATGTAACGCGCTTGCGCAAGTTCTTTGCCTTGCCAATGTAAATTATCTTGCCCTCGCTATCTTTCATAAGGTAGACGCCCGGCTCGTCTGGGACGCGCTTTTCTTTCAGGATTGTTGCCATGACTGCGTTGTCCTCTGCAATATCTTCTGATCCACTGCCAACTTTGGTTTTAGGTACTTGCCGGTGTGGCTGTTCTGGTTTTCGCTTATCTGCTCTGGCGTCCCGACGGAAACGATGCGCCCACCTGCTTCTCCGCCTTCCGGCCCGAGGTCAATTATCCAGTCTGCTGAAGCAATGACGTCAAGGTTGTGCTCGATGATTATTATTGTGTTGCCGAGATCTACCAGCCTTTTGAGCACATTCAACAACTTGCTCACGTCTGCAAAGTGAAGCCCGGTGGTCGGCTCATCCAAGATGTAGACGGTCTTGCCGGTATCGCGCCGGGACAGTTCAGCGGCAAGCTTGATCCTCTGGGCCTCACCTCCGGATAGAGTTGTTGCTGGCTGGCCGAGTCTCAAGTATCCAAGCCCGACGTCGTTTAGCGTCTGCAGCTTTTTCATAATGACAGGGATGTTCGAGAAGAACCCTAACGCCTCTTCAACAGTCATGTCAAGCACATCTGAAATGGTCTTGCCCTTGTACTTGATCAATAGTGTTTCGGAGTTGTAGCGCCTGCCCTTGCATTCGTCGCAGGTGACGTAAACATCTGGCAGGAATTGCATCTCTATCTTCTTGACACCCCCGCCTTCGCAGGCTTCGCACCTTCCCTCGGAGACGTTGAACGAGAATCTACCTGCCTTGTATCCCATCTCTCGGGCCTGTGAAGTCCTAGCAAACAGCTCACGTATCGGCGTAAAGGTGTTGACGTAGGTGGCGGCGTTCGACCTCGGAGTCCTGCCGATTGGCGACTGGTCTATCCCTATGACCTTATCGACGTCTTCTAGCCCTGATATTTTGTCGTGCTTGCCAGGCCTATCTTTTGAATCGTAAAAGTGCCTAGCAAGCGCCCTGAAGAGTATATCATTTACAAGCGTAGACTTGCCAGAGCCGGAAACGCCGGTGACTACAGTAATGCAGCCAAGGGGAAGGCGAACGTCAATTGATTTCAGGTTGTTTTCGCGCGCACCGTGCACGGTCAGCCACCTGCTCGACTTGCGCCGCTCGCGGTGATGGGCGACCAGCCTGTCGCCTCGCAGGAAAGCTCCAGTGATCGAATCTGGGTTCTTCATGATTTCTTCCACCTGACCCCTTGCGACTATTGCGCCGCCGTGTATTCCAGCGCCAGGGCCGATATCTATTATCCAGTCGGAGCTACGTATTACCTCCTCATCATGTTCGACAACGATAAGCGTGTTGTCAAGATCGCGAAGCTTTTTCAGCGTGTCAATCAATCGCGCGTTGTCGCGCTGGTGGAGACCAATCGTAGGCTCGTCAAGTACATAGAGTACTCCTGTCAGGTTCGACCCGATTTGCGTGGCAAGCCTAATCCGCTGCGACTCGCCACCGGAAAGAGTTGCAGTCATCCGGTTTAGTGTAAGGTAGTTGAGCCCCACATTTCGCAGGAATTCCAGCCTTGAAATGATTTCCTTCAGTATCGTCCTTGCGATATAACGTTCAGTATCTGACAGAGCCAGCATTTGGAAGAACTTGTAGCACTCGTCAATTGACAGGTCGCACACTTCCATTATCGACCTGTTTTGTATGCTGACTCCAAGAGCTTCGTCGCGGAGGCGTCTCCCCTTGCACCGCTCGCAGGGCCGTTCCCGCATGAACTGCATCAGGTCTTCGCGCTTAGACTCCGACTCGGTCTCGCGGTATATGCGCTCGAGGTTTGGAACTACGCCTTCAAAAGCCCCGCGGTACTCCCAGCGGCTCTCAGAGTAGCGAGATTCGTACTTGTAATGGATGTTCTCATCAGTGCCGTACAATATCACCTTCAGCTGATCAGGCTTCATTTTGGATATCGGAGTTGTAAGGTCAAAGCCGAACTTCCTGCCTACATCGCGCAGCATCGCAGACCTGAATGTTGCAAAGTGGCCAGTCCACGGCCTAATAGCGCCGTCAAGGATGCTCTTTGCCTTGTCTGGAATTATCAAATCAGGGTCGAATTCTATCTTGATCCCAAGGCCGTTGCAACCTTTGCACGCGCCAAAGGGCGAGTTGAACGAGAAAGTTCGAGGCTCGAGGTCGCCAAGCGATATGCCGCAGTGTGGGCAGGCGTTTCGCTGCGAATACATTGCATCTTTGCCATCCGTAGAAACAACAACAACGCCATTGCCTACCTTCAACGCAGATTGAATGGAGTCAAAGAGCCTGCTCTTTTCTTCTGCTACCGGCTTGAGCCTGTCAACAATGACTTCGATGGTGTGTTTTTTCTGCTTGTCGAGCCTTGGGTATTGCAGCTTTTCATCTCCCTCATCAAGCCTCGTTATCTCGCCGTCGAGCCTGATCCGGGAAAATCCGTCTTGCTTTAGCTGGTCGAATAGTTTTTCATACGTCCCCTTTTTCGCCTGGATGACCGGACCTAAGATCATGACATTTCTACCTGCAGCAGTCTTCATCACCGATTCGGTAATTGATTCGGCTGACTGGCTTGCAATCTTCCTGCCACACTTGGGGCAGTGAGGTATGCCTATCCTTGCGAACAGCAGACGCAAATAGTCATAAATCTCGGTCACGGTTCCAACAGTAGACCGCGGGTTCTTGCTAGTGGTTCTTTGCTGGATCGATATTGCTGGCGAGAGGCCGTCTATCGAGTCAACGTCGGGCTTGTCCATCAACTCCAGAAACTGCCTTGCATACGCCGACAGCGATTCAACATAGCGACGCTGACCTTCAGCGTAAATCGTGTCAAAGGCAAGGGTCGACTTGCCAGAACCCGATAATCCGGTAATTACAACGAGCTTGTTCTTTGGAATCTCGACATTGATGTTCTTGAGGTTGTGCTGCCTGGCGCCCCGGATGATTATCTTGTCGTGCATCACCACGCCTCCGCCATGGCTGGTTCGCCAAGCACCTTTCTTATCTTACTCAATTTCTCCCGGAACATTATTGCCTTTTCAAATTCCAGCTCTTCAGCAAACCTCTTCATCGTGGCTTCTGTTTCGACGGAAAGCTTGATCAAGTCCTGCCTTGTCATAGACTTTGTCTCCACGCCAATGTCGCCAATCTCTTTAGCGCCTTCAGGTATCGGCTTGACAATTGTCTTTGGAGTTATCCTATGCTTCTTGTTGTATTCAAGCTGCTTCTTCCGCCTGCGCTCTGTTTCTTCTAATGCCTGTTTCATCGACTGCGTAGTGTGATCAGAATACATTATTACCGCGCCTTCAAGGTTGCGAGCAGCCCGTCCAAACGTCTGGATTAGGCTGGTGGCATTGCGCAAAAAACCTTCTTTGTCTGCGTCGAGAATCGCTACAAGCGATACTTCAGGTATGTCGAGACCTTCTCTTAGCAGATTTATCCCGACAAGCGCGTCAAACTCTCCAAGGCGCAGCTGCCTGATAAGCTCTGTACGCTCGAGCCCTTCAATCTCAGAATGCATATAGCGGACTCGCACTTCATTTCTGGCGAGAAACTCTGCTAGGTCCTCCGCCATCCTCTTTGTTAAGGTCGTCACAAGCGTGCGCTGATTGTTTTTAGCCCTTAACTTGATCTCCATGATCAAGTCTTCCATCTGGTTCTTCGTGGGCCGGATCTCGACCTTGGGGTCAACAAGGCCGGTGGGCCTGACCAGCTGCTCGGCAACCTGCGAGCTTGAGTCTAGCTCATACGGCCCCGGCGTTGCCGACACGAAAACCACGTTCCTGAGGTATTTCTCAAATTCCTCATACTTGAGCGGCCGGTTGTCGTAGGCGCTTGGCAGGCGGAACCCGTAATCAATTAGCATCTTTTTGCGGGTATGATCCCCCTTGTACATGCCGTGCAGCTGCGGCAAAGTAACATGTGACTCGTCAATGACCAACAGGAAATCATCGCCAAAAAAGTCTAGCAGGCAAAAGGGCGGCTCGCCTGGCGCCCTCCCATCAAGGTGGCGTGAGTAGTTTTCAATGCCGGAGCAGTAGCCGAGCTCTTCTATCATCTCAAGGTCATATTTCGTGCGTTGTTCAAGCCTCTGTCTTTCCAGCTCTGAAGGCAGGCTTGGGAGCCAGTTCGTAAGCTCGCGCTTTATCGATTCAAGCGCCTTGTTGCGCGAGTCGTCGTCAGTAATGTAGTGTTTTGCAGGGAATATCTTGACGGCATTGACGTCACGTATCTTCTTCATCGTGACGTGGTTGTGTATGCTTATGCATTCAATTTCATTCCCTAATATCGAGATGCGGATAATGTCGTCGGAATAGCCGGGAATGATGTCAATAGTGTCGCCCTTTACCCTGAAATTGCCGGGAACAAGTGACATATCATTTCGCTCATAGCGTGCTTCAATGAAGTTGTGGATGAGCGCCTTGCGGTCGATAACCATTCCCTTTGTTATGGAGATTGCGCTCTCTTCCCATTCGCTGGGAGAGCCAAGCGAATAGATGCAAGACACAGTCGAAACGATTACCGTAGGTTCGCCGGACATGAGCATTGCAGTGGCTTCCAGCCTCATCTTTTCTATCTTTTCATTTACTTCAGTATCCTTTTCGATGTAGGTGTCTGTCTGGGGGATATAGCTTTCAGGCTGGTAATAGTCATAGAAACTTACAAAGTAACCGACGTTGTTTTCTGGAAAGAACTCTTTGAATTCGGCATACAATTGAGCTGCCAGGGTTTTGTTGTGCGAAATGACAAGAGTCTTCTTGTTAGTCCTTGCTACGACGTTTGCAATAGTGTAGGTTTTGCCGCTTCCAGTCACGCCGAGCAGCGTCTGGCGCCCTCCTTTCCTGACACCCCTGACGAGCTCCTCGATTGCTTCAGGCTGGTCGCCACTGGGAGGGAAGGCGTCTTTTGCCAAAGCAAAGCTCCTAGAACTGGTAAGCAAGCAGACGTTTAGTTTCCAAAACGCGCATATATGGTTAATGCCAGCGAAAACACAGGTTAATCTTTATTCTGAAGGGAACATGCAGAAAACCACTTCAGAATCAGACGTAAAGGCGCACACCGTATCATCGAACATCAGGCAGACGGGGAATAGGTTAAGCATCTTTGAGGGTTCAACGAAGGAACCTCTCAAATACGACAAGTACATAGTCGGTAGATCTTGCACTTCTTACCTTTTAGTGTATTGAATATGATCAGTCCCCTTGAAACCTCCTCATAAAATGTAAATGAGTACCTGAATAAAATAAAGCTGACCTACCATCTATCTTGGGCTTTGCCAATGTATGGTCAGCTATACCCTCTCATTGGTCCCTTTTGACCAGACAAGATACAAAGTTCTAGAAGATACGAGCGCGCTCCTTATCTTGGAGATTGAGCAGTCTGCATCAATTAAGAATGGCAAACCTTGTTTCCACTGAATTGGAGACCACAGAAGGATGGCAATGTCCCAAATGCGAGCAACATCACTCTGACAGAATGCAGCTAGTAATCCATTTTCTAAAGAAGCACTATCGCTGACGGAAGAGTTCATGCTTATCAGCAAACTAGTTGACAGCCGGCAACAGGTCTATTTGGTTGAACTGCAACGAATGTGAAGGAGATCGTTGCAATTGCTGCCATCCCCTCTCCCCTAAGTGCTGCTTCTGTAATAGCGAGCTGCTTTCAGCTTCCTAATCATGGGCCGCACGATACCTTCATTCACTATGGCATTGATAGAAGAGATAGTAGGTTGGAAACCCCTTCGGGATGGTCTTGACAAAGCAGACAGAAAGGCATTCGATGATATGACGGATCTTCCCCATCTCTATCGGTACATCATGTATGTATTCGGCAAATCCGATAGTGATTCACCCTATATTCATGTCCGTTATTTTCCATCACTATAAGCAACTGCAAGAACGTCAATAAAGTTGAAACTCTAGATGGTAACTCATCATAATAAGCGATCATGGTAGGATCACGCTCAGGGGTTCTGGTAACTTTGGCGTTTTGCTTGCATACATTGAGGTTGTTACGGGATGGAGAGTAAACTATGTGTCCTTTTATGAATGCTCATTTCGTCTTCATGATGCGCTAGATACCCACAAATTTCACACGACAAGATCACTTTATCAAGGCTTTGTAGTATTCCAATTGTGAAAATATTTCCGAACTCGGATATCGCATATCCAACAAGATCTTTGTTTTGCGATTGGAATTCGGATAAGGATCTTCGCATCGCCTCATTCTTGATGCCTAGTTGGCTATTGTCTATCGTGACTTCATCCCCCGTTAGCGCAAGTATTCCTGTGTTAGCTGCCGAAGGATATGCAGATAGTAGAAAGTCATGCAGCCTTTTTGCAAGTTCACTGTCACCTGCGCAGCTTACTACCACTGGATCCGACATTGAGGAGCTATAGCTTTTTGGGATAATAAACATTCATCTTAGTGATCTAGTTTTGAACGATCTTGCTGGCATCCTGTCATGATGGCTAATTATGGACTTCGGTAAGTCCGCAAATGCTTTTGGTTGACACTATTCGCAGGGTGATGGCCGCCAGCCCAATACTTTGCCGTTTTCAACACTTACAAAGACATCAAAATTCGAGTATGGAGCACAATGGGATTCCTTGTCTGTCAGGTATAGAACTCTGAGAGTATAGACTACGTTGGCTTTGAAAGTTTGCTTCAGTGCAAGTGGACTAACATCATTAAAAGTCAAATTTCCATATGTCTGGAAATTGGTTGAGTTCTGCCTTGTTTCATTTTCCATATAGCTACTCGCAGTTTCTATTGCAGCGCCTTCACTGACCTTAATCTCTTTCTGGTGCACATCCTCATACCAATTTCGTAGTTCCATCCACATTCCATCATTTTTGAAGTAGAACCTTGCTGGATGGTTCGATATTATACATGTGTCTCCAGTAGGCCCAAAAGTTTGAAGTAAGCCTTGACAACCAGATGCGGTCTGGTAGACTGTAATGCCAGCATACTCACCGGGCGTTGCAAAAAAATGCTTGCTTCCATCCAGCTTGTAACCTATCCTTTCGAGAAACATCGTTGTAAAGTTCATGGCATTTGTTTTCCATATTCTTGAACCATTACCTACGGCATCAGAGTCTGCTATGGGTCGCGCAATGGGCTTGTCGATTCTATAGTAAATGCGGCCATATCCTGTCCCTTCTCCCCCAGCTTCCATTGGATCTATTGGTATAATGATATCACCTTTAGCAGTGGTATAGGCAACTACTCTCAATGTTTCGGTATCATTCAGGCGAAGGCTCACAATTTCATCTCCAGCGGCTTCGACTATCTGCCTTGCAATTTGCTCAGGCTTCTGAGTCAATAAAGGAACAAGGGTAAGAGAAGATGTGTTCTGCTCGCCCGCTGGAGGAGGTTCTGACAATACAAGTAGGATTAAGGCAACTGCAATCGCAACAGCTGCAATGCCTCCCATTATTGCAAATGAACTTTTCACCAGCGATATTCAGTATGAGGTCACCTTTTTGAGCCTTATGCAGCTAATCTCCATGGATCTTTGCAACATAGTCACTACTTATGTTACTCTAGTTCTTAGATCGTGGGCCCACACAAAGTTTGCTCTACAAGCTCGCGGTACGCTTGTTCGACCCTAAATCCGTTCTCCTCTAGTGGTTCAAGAATCTTACCCGCGTCAATGTAGTCGTTCTTGATTGCTAAAATGTCTCGTTTTGACATTTGTAAATCCCCGGTCTTGTACCTGAGATATGGAAGCACAAATTGCGTGGAAGACAAGCTCCCAAAGAGGATTGTTTTTTTCATCATTTCAATCGCTTCTAAATATTTTCCCAAGCGGGCAAGAATGATCCCAATCATGAAAGCCTCATAAGCAGAGTTAGGATTTATTTTAAGATGTTTTTCATAGAACTGAAGAGCTTCTAGAAGTCGACCAAGTTTAAACAGCGCCTCCGCTTCGCCCCTTAACGCGGAAAGATAACCTGGCTCTAATTTCAAGGCTTTTTCATAATAGCCAATTGCCTCATCATGACGTTGCTGTTCTGATACGAAGTGACCGGCCAAATACAGGACCTCAGTATCGCTAGGGTCAATCCTAAGCAAGTGCCTGTAGCACTCCAACTCTTCATTCATATTGCTTTCATTCTTCCCTTCAAAAATCGAAAGCTGTGCCAATGTGAATGCCTTCCAGTAGAGGGCTTTAGTATTATCAGGTTCGATCTGAAGTATATGATTCAGAATTTCTAGACTCCCCTTCCTGTTGTCCTTATGAGCGAGCAGCAGTGATTTCTGAAGAAGACGCAAAGTATCCCTGGGGCCTTCCTCCAAAGCTCTTTCGCAATCATCGAATGCTTCCTTGAACATTCGTTCTTTGTAGTCTTGTTCCGCCTTACAGTATTCTTTTTGATTACGAGTATGACGCGTTTCTTCCCGAAGTTCGTCATAGCTGAATCTTATGCCTAAGTCGACGGAGCGGTCATAAACATGATTCCTTCCATCGGCAAATGCGCTGCCTCTAGAAGTGCTTATCGTCACGTGGACACGATAGTGGATGACATAGAAAAAGTATTCCTTGCCTATCAATCCCGCATTAACGATATGTAATCTTTAGTCCTTTGTCTGCCAAGTTAATAGTAACAGGTCTGCCGCAATTCGCGCAGAATGATTATTCTGTCGGCTTCAAGCCTAATCCTTGCCGTATTACCTTCAGTAGGGCAGGCCAGGTCTTTGTGGATTAGGCTCTTTATGTAATCGGTAGTATTGCATTTCAGACCAATGCACCAGCTTGCTATTCGATCTTTTTTTTCTCTGCTAACTTAAGCTCCAATAATGGTCTTTGTACTCATCTAGATAGTGTTTAACCGACCAAAGCTATAAGGGTTAACGGTTTAACCAACATGTAACACATGTATGACATTATGTGATATCGCGTCTTATGAGTATTGTGTAACACAAGGTAGTACCTCGGTTTAACTCTGGTTAAACCGTTAAACGCCCATTATTAAAGGGCTTGACGTCACAATCTCATTGCGGCAATATTGCTTTGAGCTTCTTGTATTTTCTGAAATTCTTTACAGCGTAATAGGGACAGAAGATCATAGCTCCCCATGTCAAGATAAAGTACGCAGAGGGGGAGAAGAGGGTCCCGACCGTAATTAGGAGTCCGACTACGAAACCGATGGAATAACCGATTGCACTTTTCTTCGCTTTTTGTGTTTCTTGCACTATGAATTCGATTTCAGTTGCCATAGCTGTCTGTATGGCTGGAATTTCTAAAAAGATAAGGCAAATTCTATAAATATAACCTTAAAAAATGCACCGACAGCTAGGCCTGCAATTCTTGTAGGACCTATTAAATTGGTAGACCGCGTTATCCGGATATAGCTTGCCGCCATCATCGCATGCTTCGCATTCTCTTCTCAGCACTTCTTTATCATTTTTGAAGAATCCCACGTATTCGCGGCCATATTCGCTGCATGACTACCTATTGTGTGACATAGAACTCTTGCGAGCGCCGTTGCTATTTGAATCCCACCATAGTGTCAGTGTTAAGAATATTTGCGACTTTTCTT
>CBQWHN010000005.1:0-18165 GCA_967728685.1 uncultured Nitrososphaera sp. | reverse complement strand
GGGCATAATGCTGGGCAAATTATCAGCGTCAAGAAGCGTGGACGACTTTCTTGCAATGTCCAGAGAGTTTGCAGGCACACTCGGCCTGACTGAGGACAGGTGCAAGGAGCCGATCGCGGCCCTGAAGTCAAGAGGGATTGAGTCGAGCGTCGCGCTCTTTGGCAAGACTGTGTTCACTCTGGTACCGTGGGCAAGGGCGAAGGAAGCGAGGGACGCCATCAAGGACTTTGGCGGCACGCTTCTCGTCTGCGACATCGACGGTAACGGGGCTAGAGTGCTCTAAGAATTGCACGCAAACCGGATTTCGATACCGCCAGACCATCCGCGCGCAAAGTCTCTCTACACGCGCGAGATGCTAGTCGACGGCTACAGGCGCGGCCTGGTCGCGGCCGAAGGCCTCATCGCCCACGGAAGGGGCGAGACGTACGACTACCTCATCGGAGAGCGTACCAAGAAAACGGCGCAGCGCGCGATCAAGGCGGCAGCAGCCATGCTTTTGCTCTCAAAGAGGCCGGTCGTCTCCGTGAACGGCAACACAGCCGTGCTCTGCCCGGGAACGGTCGTCGAACTTGCGAAGGTGACTGGCTCTGCGATCGAAGTCAACCTCTTTTACAGGACTGAAGACCGGGAGCAAGCGATCAAAGCCGAGCTTGAAAGGCACGGCGCAGACAATATCCTCGGCGTGGGTTCAAGGGCGTCGGCAACGATCCCTGAGCTCCAGAGCGAGCGCAGGCGTGTAGACCCGGAGGGCATCTACAGCGCAGACACGGTGTTTGTGCCGCTGGAGGACGGCGACAGGACGGAGGCGCTTGTCAAGATGGGCAAGACGGTGGTTACAATAGATCTCAACCCGCTGTCGAGGACTGCCAAGGCCGCACACATCACTATTGTTGACAATATCACAAGGGCCATGCCGGCCATCGTCGAAGTGGCGCGTGAGATCAAGGACAGCAGGTCGCTGAGGAAGATCGTCGACAGCTTCAACAACAAGAAAAACCTGGTCGAGTCTCTGAAAATTATTAGGGGAGGGATGTGATGCAGGCCAAGAAAAAAGTGAGCGTAAACGACGTTATTGCAATGAAGGGGGCAGAGAAAATTTCAGTCCTCACGGCGTACGACTATTCCACTTCGCTGATATGTGACAGAGCAGGAGTAGATGTACTGCTCGTTGGCGACAGCGCGGGTATGGTGGTGCTCGGATATCAAAGCACGGTGCCAGTCGGAATGCCGGAAATGACGATGTTTTGCGGGGCGGTGGCAAGGGGAGCAAAGCGCGCAATGATAGTGGGTGACATGCCCTTTGGATCATACCAGCCAAATGCAAGCGTAGCAGTTGAAAACGCCGTGCAGCTGATCAAGGCCGGCTGCGATGCAGTGAAGCTGGAAGGCGGCTCTGAAATCATTGGTACGATAAAGGCAATAGTAGACGCAGGGATACCGGTGATGGGCCACATCGGGCTAAAGCCGCAGACGTCGTCCCTCTGGGAAGGCTACAAGCTGCAGGGCAGGACAACGGAGTCTGCGATGAAATTAATGGAAGACGCCCAGGCACTGGAAGAGGCGGGTGTTTTCAGCATTGTGCTTGAGATGGTTGCAAGTGAGGTGACAGAAGCTGTAACAAGGAGCGTGTCTGTGCCCACCATAGGCATAGGCTCAGGCGCCGGCTGCGACGGCCAGGTCTTGGTGCTCCACGACATGCTTGGCATATACGAAGACATCAGGCCAAAGTTCGTGAAAAGGTACGCCGAGCTGAGCAAGTCGATATTTGACGCCGTTGCAAGCTATACCCGAGAAATCAAAACAGGCAAGTTCCCCGAAGAATCAAACACGTTCCACTTGGGGGCGGAAGAGCTTGATAAATTCAGGAAGGTGAAAAAGAAATGAAAGTAAAGCGTGGAACCCACCCGTCAAAAGACATCGTCGGAAGTGATGGAAGCGAGCTTGACGGCAGGAAAATAGTGCTTTGCATCACCGGCAGCGTGGCTGCTTACCGCGCGATTGACCTTGCGCGATTGTTCATGCGCCACGGTGCAGACGTGCACGCAGTCATGACTGAGTCGACTGCAGCGACGCTCCTTCACCCTGAAATGATGAAGTGGGCCACGGGCAACGACATCGTCACAAAGTTGACGGGCAACCTGGAGCACATCATGCTTGCTGACTATGACATGTCAGACCTGATTGTTGTTTACCCGTGCACTGCCAACACGCTTGGCAAGATGGCAGCAGGCATTGACGACACGCCTGTCACGTCAGTGCTTAGCGTCGCGCTTGGCAGCAAGATCCCAATAATAATCGCGCCTGCAATGCACGAGGCGATGTATCAAAACAGGTTCATACAGCATAATGTTCAAAGGTTGAGAGGACGGGTCGCTTTTGTCGAGCCCAGCATGGAAGAGGGCAAGGCGAAGGTAGCCGAGCCACAGCAGGTGCTTCAGGCGGCTATTGCAGCACTGTCTCGCGGGCCACTGGCCGGCAAGCGAGTGCTTGTAACCGCCGGAAGCACAGTCGAGAACATCGACCCTATCAGGGTAGTGACAAACACCAGCTCGGGCAAAATGGGCATTGCGATTGCACAGGAGGCAGAGCGGATGGGCGCAACCGTCACGCTGGTATACGCGCACGGAAGCGAACCGGCAAACGGAAGAGCATTGCGCGTGAATACAAGCGAAGAAATGCACAGGGCTGTGGTTTCACAATTGTCGTCCATGAAATATGACATTGCGATAATGGCTGCCGCTGTTGCCGACTTTATGCCGGCTAAAAAATCAGAGAAAAAGATTGACACAAAGGCAGGCAAGATGGAACTGTCGCTTGTCGCGACAAAGAAAATAATTGACGAAGTGAAAAGGAAAAGCAAGGCCACTTTTCTGGTAGCGTTCAAGGCTGACTACAATGTCCGCAATTCTGTGCTGGTTGATAGGGCATATAAGAAGCTACAAGAATGCGACGCCGACATCGTGGTGGCAAACGACCTTGGTAGGAAAGGGTCAGAGGCCGGCTCCGACAGAAATGAGGTGTTTGTCGTTGACAGGAAGAGAAAGATCATCCACTTGCCCCTCGAGAGCAAGCCAGTAATAGCAATAAAGCTATTAGAAATTGTGGCGGAATCTGTTAACGACAAAGGCCGCCACGAGTGACGCTGCAGCAATTGCGGCAGTAGCAGGAAACTCTGGGACAACCTGCACTTCTTCAACCGCTAGCTCGATAGACTCGGCGTTGCAGCTTGTTGTAAACGCTTGCGATATATTGCTGTGAGTCAAGATGTCAAATCGGGCGGTTTGTCCTGGCAGTATTGTATCAGGATCGGTGTAGTCAAATATCGAATCGATCACATTTCCGTTGTCATCATAGATCGCGCACACTATCTTCACTTGCGTCGCATTGTGATCTGCCCCGTTAAGCACATGTCCCCTGACGATTCCGTATCCATCGCGATCAAGCGCCGATTCTACGACAAGCGTCAGGCTCTTTTCTACGGGCTTGTCTTCGACAGAAAAAGACTTCACGCTAACAGTATATTCTTTATCACGTGAATCATCGCTTAGACCAAGGCTAAAGCCGGACGTCCTGTTTGGCATGATGATCGCCATCGTGGTATAGATTTGGTCTTCTTTTAGCAACACGTCGTCTTCAAAAAATGAAATACCAACCCTGACAAGCTTGACTGGATGATCGGCAGCATTTTGCACTTCGCCTACTAGGTTCGCGTCTCCTTGATCATCTATGTATTTGCCGGTTGAGAGAATCGCAATATCTCCGGCGCTCACATTGAGTGTTTTCTCTTCCTGCGGCACGCCATCAACATAAAGTTGTGCTGTGTATGTCCCTGAATCAAGTTTGCCAATGTTCTGTTCAAGCACATGCTGTGTTATCACCTGAACGCATGAAATATCAGACTGAGGTCGGATAAATCGCACATTTATGGACAGATTGCTGTTACCATCAAGCCGGTAATCCTGCAGTTCCACCTTGTCGCAGGGCGTTCCGGCGGTCAGTGAAATTATTGCTGTGATTTCATTTTTTTCCGTCGGAAATGCGGGATAAAACCTGAGTCCTTCTTCTTCAGACGGTTGAGCAAAGGCGGGAGCAAAACCAAAGATCGCCAATGCAACAAGGACGGCTATGATCCTCATCACTACTCGACAAGCTGGTTCTGATTCTTTACCTTTATGCTATCTCAATACAACCAGGTCCTTTGTGAACCTGTTGAGCACCCGCGGCCTGCCGTTGCTGACAATGATGCTGTCCTCTATCCTCACTCCAAACTTGTTTTCAAGATATATCCCGGGCTCAATTGTCACCGCCATGTTGGGCTGGAGCACTTCGCCGTTTTTCATGCGAAGCCAAGGAGGCTCGTGCACGTCAAGGCCGATTCCGTGTCCGGTGGAATGTATGAACAGTTTTTCATAGCCGTGGTCTGCTATCAGGCTCCTGCATGCTGCGTCGACTTCGCCGCACTCCGTCCCTGCCTTTGCGGCATCAAGGCCGGCCTTTTGCGACTCTTGTACTATGGCATACACCTCTTTCATCTCCACCGTTGCCGAGCCGAGAGCAAATGTCCTTGTGGCGTCAGCGACATAACCGGAGTGTCTGAGTGTGAGGTCTACTACTATCATGTCACCCTCGCGAAACTTTCTGCCGGTCACCTCTGCATGGGGGAGTGCTCCATTCGGCCCGCCTGCGATGATGAGAGGGTTGAGAGTCGACTTGTACGAAGGCGGGTTTGCGCTCATCTTCATCCCTTCATAGATCAGTTTTGCCTGCAGGTCGCGCTCTGACAATCCTGCCTTGATTTCGTCTTCGCATATTTCGTACAGCCTGTCCAGAATCCTTGACGCCTTTGCGATGACCCTGATCTCAGCATCGTCCTTAATCACGCGCGTCTGAAAGAACGGCTCGGTGTTGACTGAAATATCTCCACCCTGCTTGCGGACCGACTCTACTGTCGAATAGTCGCTGCAGTCGGTGCACGCCTTGCTGCCCTTTATCCGTGAAACAAAAGTGGAAATGAGCTCGCTCCCCCTCTCTGTTGGAACGACTTCGCAGTCGATCGACGTTTTTTCTGCCCTTCCATATTCCAGCTTTGGCGCGATCAGCTTGGTGCCGTTTTCTGTGCATAGTGCAATAGCTTCGCCCCAAAAACCGGTAAGGTAGAACACGTTCTCCGGCTCGAGTGCTGCAACAACGTTGCAGCCCGCTCGCCTTGCATGCTGCAGAATAGTGGAGCGGCGCTCCATTAACACAACACATCTCCAGTTGCCAGTTTTATAAAACGTTGCGCGCTCCAGTATTGTAAATTAATTTAAATATGGCTGGCTCGCCCGCTTCTCTCGAGATTATCATGGAATACCTCGTAATGCTTCCCGGTCCGACGAATGTGCCAAACAGGGTCATGAACGCAATGCTTGCGCCTGTTATAAACCACAGGAGCGATGATTTCCGAACGCTATACAAGTCGATAGTTGAAAAGACGCAGAAAGTCTTCCAGACTTCAAACGACATTGTGCTGCTTACCACTTCAGGCACCGGCGCTGTCGAAGCTTCTGTCGTCAACCTTATCAAGAAAGGTGATAAGGCCGTGATTCCGGTGAACGGCGAGTTCAGCACAAGGCTTGCTGATTTGATTGACAGCTGGGGCGGCCAGGCTATCAGGATAAACGCGCCACCAGGTGAAAACCCTCCTTATGACAAGTTTGAAGAAGCGTTTGAAAACCATAAGGACATCAAAGCGCTTTATGCAGTCTACAACGAAACGTCCACCGGCACGACTATCCGGTATATGGATAGGCTGGGACAGCTCGCGTCAAGGAAGGGCGCATATTTCATTGCTGATGCCGTTTCGATACTTGGGGGCGACGAGCTACCGGTTGACAAGTGGAATGTTGACATCTGTGTCACGGCATCGCAAAAGGCACTTGCGGCGCCGCCCGGAGTGTCGCCGGTATCGGTGAGCAAGCGCGCTAAGAAGTACATGCAAGAAAACCCACCTCCAACTCAATACCTCAATTTGAAGCGCTACTTCAAGTATTATGAGGAACACTTTGAGACGCCTTTCACACCTGCTTTGCCGCTTTACTACGCATTCCGGGAGGCGCTCGACATGGTGCTTGAAGAAGGCATGGACAATAGGATAAAGCGCCATAGGGTATGCGCAGAAGCATTCTACGCGAGCCTGAGCTCGCTTGGTCTGACTCCGTTTGCAAAGCCTGACGCAAGGAGCAACATGATCATCGCAGTTAACTACCTTCCTGGAATGGACGACAAGAAATTCCGCGGGCTACTTTCAAGCGAGTTCAGGGTATTGATAGCCGGCGGCTTTGGCGACCTGAAGGGCAAGGTGTTCAGAGTAGGCTCATTGGGCGAGGTTGGCCGCTACCACGTAATGAGGACGATATCATCGATAGCCTCCGCGATGAACATTCTTGGGATCAAGACCAACCCAGAGGCTACGTCAATAGCGATGGACAGGCTAAAGGCACTTGGCTAATAGTTCCCACGTTTTCAATTTCTGTCAAACTTAATATAAGGTAAAACAATAGCCGATTTCTATGCCTTTGGAAAAGGGTTCTCTCGTGTTAGTGGATTATACTGCTAGAGTTAAAGATACTAACGAAGTTTTCGAGACCACTCGCGAAGAAGACGCGAAAAAGACGGCCGAGCTTTATGACCCTTCGCGCAAGTACGAGCCGCGGCTAGTTTCGGTGGGGGAAAGCTGGGTGCTGAAAGGGCTTGACGAGGCGCTTGCAAAGGCAAGCGCGGGTGACAAGCTCACCGTTGAAGTTACGCCAGACAAGGGCTTTGGCGAGCGCGACCCGAGCAAGGTAAGGATGATACCGCAACGCAAGCTTGGCGACAAGGCCGACGAAGTTGGAGTTGGAGACGTCATTGAAGTTGACGACAGAACGGGCATCATTCGTCATGTAGGCTCTGGAAGGATCCAGATCGACTTTAACCACAGGTTTGCCGGCAGGACATTACTATATGATGTCAACGTGATGAAAAAGCTGGAAAGTGACAACGAAAAGGTGAGCGCTCTTATAAGAAGGAGGACGGGCCTTGAAGAGAGCAAGGTCAAGATCAATCTGGTTGCGCCAACCTTGGAGATCGAGCTTCCAGAAGAGTCATTTCTTGCAGAAGGATTGCAGGTGATCAAGCGAGCGATTGCAAACGACGTTTTCAAATTCGTGCCTTCCGTCAAGACCGTCAAGTTCGTGGAGAACTACACTGCCCCTGCCGAACAAAAGAAGGAACAGCTAAAGGCAGAAGCTACCCCCGAAGCCCAGAGGTAAAAAGAGGCAAAAGTTTATTATATTAAAACAGCCAATTTAACGTGTATGGAAAGCGTTCAGCAGCAACCAGTAACAATAACCTCCAAGGCAGCCGAGAAGGTTGCGGAGTTCATGAAGCAAGAGGGCAACTCTGGCCTTTACTTGAGAGTATACGTTTCGGGCGGGGGATGCGCAGGATTGTCCTACGGCATGGGGTTTGAGGAAAAGCCAGACGAGGACGACAAGGTCATTGAGCAGAATGGAGTAAGGCTATTGCTCGACAGCTACAGCCAGAGATACCTCAGGGGCGCTAACATTGATTACATCGAGAGTCTGATGGGTTCCGGCTTTAAGATCAACAACCCCAACGTCACAAAGAGCTGCTCGTGCGGACACTCGTTCAGCACTGAGTAACCTTTTCTTCTTTTCAATTCTTATTAACTAGATGCTTTATGACAAGATCAATCACAGAAGTATTTTGTTAATAGTATGCTGTAAAAGATGGCTTTGATAGCAATTGCTCTTTGCAGATAGCATCATGTTTAGGAGGCCCCTTCTAACGCGTTTTGTCAATATTCTTAGAAAAATGAAAAAAGAGGACCGTCTTACGGCCAAAGTCCTCTTAGCTGGATTGCTTCGACTACCCTGTTCACTGCAAGAACGGTGCTTGCCTTGCGCATGTTGACGCCGTACTTTTCGGACGTTGCGAAGGTGTCCAAGAAAGATTTCGTAATGTTCCTGTCAAGCCTTTCGTTGACCTCGGCTTCAGTCCAGTACTCCCTGCGCAGGTTCTGCAGCCACTCAAAATACGACACGGTGACTCCGCCTCCGTTTGCAAGAATATCAGGAATATTCAGAATCTTGTTTTTGTAGAGTATGTCATCTGCTTCCGGGGTTGTCGGGCCGTTGGCCGCTTCTGCGACAAGTTTTGCCTTCACCTTGCCGGCGTTCTTGCCGGTTATCTGGTTTTCAAGAGCCGCCGGTATCAGTATCGTACACTCTGTTTCTAGCAGCTCTTCATTGCTTATCGACTTGGCGCCAGAAAATCCAACCACTGAGCCGGTCTTATCCTTGTGCTTGCGGAGCGCGGTGACTTGCATGCCGCCCTTGTTGTAGACGCCGCCCCTCGAGTCAGACGCTGCGATGACTGTAGCGCCCTGCTCTTCTACTAATTGAGACGCAAACTGGCCGGCGTTGCCAAATCCCTGTACTGCGACGGTTGCAGCCTTCATGTTTAGCCTTAATTTCTTTGCCGCTTCCCTCACCGTGAACGCAAGTCCGCGTCCTGTAGCTTCGTTCCTGCCAAGAGAGCCTCCAATTGCAATCGGCTTACCCGTGATGACTTCTGGCTGGACAAAGTTACCCTTGAGAGCAGAATAGGTGTCCATTATCCACGCCATTTCCTTGCCGCCTGTGTAGACGTCTGGCGCGGGAATGTCGGTGTGGGGGCCGATAATGTCAGCTATTGCGTAAGCGTAGCGCCTTGTCATTCGCTCGAGCTCGCCAATTGACATTTCCTTCGGGTTGCAGATGACGCCACCTTTGCCTCCTCCATATGGAATGTCCGCCACCGCGCATTTCCATGTCATCCACATGGACAGGGCCTTGACCTCGTCGATACTGACCTGGGGGTGGTAGCGTATACCGCCCTTGTAAGGGCCTCGGGCGTCGTTATGCTGCGAGCGAAATCCAGTGAAAACGCGGATCTCGCCGTTGTCCATTTTGACTGGCAACGAAACCGTAAGAACGCGCTTTGGGCTTGCTAAAACTTGGTGTAAACCCTTGTCTAGTTTTATCAGCTTTGCCGCTTCGTCAAGCTGTTTCAAAGCAACCTCAAACGGATTGATTGATGTCGCAGAGCTTTTTGCTGTCTCTAGCATGTCTTTGTTCTGGAAAAGTTAATGTTATAAGTTTTGTGTGCAAATTGTCGCATGCGTGTCCACAAAGCAAATTTTGCCCTTTATATATAAAGACAGAATGACAATTAGCTTGCCATTCTTTTAGATATGAGCATGCGAAGTTGTTCGTCAGTTAGGCCGGTATAATCGTCTATACCAAGCGAATTGGCTATTGTTTCAAGCTTTTCCCTCTCGGTGGCCACGGGGCCGGTGATCTTGGGGATCGTCCTGGCGCTTCTTGTAGGATCTGCGGCTTCCTCCATTTCACGCTTGAACATGGTCTTTGCCTTTTCGAATTCGCCCACTGCCTTGCCTATGCTGCGCGAGAACTGAGGTAGTTTTTTGGTGCCAAAGAGCAGAACTAGACCCAGTAGGATTATTATGATCCACTCTGAACCGGCGATATTCATTAGCAGAGCAGACGCTCCCATCTAAATGGTATAGCCTTCTAACCAGAATTAAAGATTTCCACGGGGTTGGGAAGGCTGGTCTTCCTTGCCCTTGAACCGTGACATTAGAAACGGCTGGTCAAGCTTCATTGCGTTGGCGAGTACTACTGACACCATCCCTCCTAACAAGAACCCTCCAATAATGTCAGTAGGATAGTGCTGCATTACGTAGAGGCGTGTAACACCAATGATTACCGGAAAGGTCCATAGGGCATAGCTCATCTTTCTCGACTTGTTGTAGATCGCAAAGCCGATGATAAAGGCAAGGGCGGTTGCGCGCGCAGCATGCCCTGACGGGTATGAAAGGCCGGCGGCAAAAGACGCAAGGCTGTCATTCTCAAGACTGAAATTTTCCGGCAGTTGCAGCGTAGGCTCGAACCTGTAGGGTGGGATCTCCCTTCCTACAAGCGGCTTTATGTACATCACAAGGACGACTATGACTACAAGCGCGATGAGAAAGATCATCCCGCTCTTCCTTGTGCGCCGAATTATCGTCAGTATGATGCCAAGGATGAATAGGGTGGTAACATCGCCCATCGACGTGATCACTATCATTAATGCGTCGAGGACGATGTTGCCGTGTGTCGACTTGAAATAGCGGCTTGCCGCGTCATCGGCTCCAAATGTCACGCCGGAGGCAACCAGCCCGCTGAAAGCGATAAACGCGATCACCAGCGCGACAAAGTGCATCGAACGCGTCCTTATCATCCAGGGCGGCCTGAATACGGCTGACAAGCATCAAGAAGATCGTTCGCGTTGGCGTTTAACTGTTTTCCTGCATCTTGGCGCCGCACTGAGGGCAAACCTTGCCTTCCTCGTTTGCCACAAAAAAGGTAGAGAAACCACACACCTTGCAAGCCGCCTGCTCAAGCGTGTTCCAGAGCCGGTAATAGCGTGTGTTAAAGTTCTGCGCTATCGGCCGGAGCATGCCGGACTTTTCCATCTCCAGCAGCGCGTCCTCAAAGTCTAGCACGTCGTCCAGTTCTTTGTACTTGTCAATCCGGTTCAGGTATCCGAGTATCTCGTCATTTGAGAACCTGACGTCGGTGTCATTGAAATTATCAAATATTATTTTCCGGATATCATGGCTGCCGACCTTGGGCATTTACAGACCCTTTGAATCATCATGAAGTTTTTTTGCGGAAGCAGGATCTCTGTCAGCATAGTATTTCACCATGCCTAGCTTTAATACCTTGAGCGACAGGAGCGCGCATTTAATCCTAGCAGGCCCTAAATTCATGAGCCCGATGTTTTCCAAAATGTCGTCCTTGCTTAGGTCCTTGACAGACGTCAGGAGCTTGCCCTGTACCATTTCAGTGAGCATCGAGGCACTTGCCTGGCTAATGGCACAACCCCTCCCCTCGAACTTGATGTCCTTTATCTTGTCCCCGTCCACTTTAAGATGTATGTCGATCTCGTCGCCACAGAGTGGATTGCTGTCATGTATGCTCACGTCTGCCTCTGGCAGCTTGCCCTTGTTCCTGGGGTTGCGGTAATGATCGAGGATTATTTCGCGGTAAATATCGTCACTCAAATCTTGAACAGCCTCCTTGCTTCTTCAAGCGCGTCAATGAGAGTGTCGATTTCCTCTTTTGTGTTGTAGATATAAAAACTTGCCCTAGACGTTGCGGCAACATCGAGCCTCTCCATGAGCACTTGCGCACAGTGGTGGCCAGATCTTATTGCTACGCCGTGGTCGTTCATTATCGTTGCAAGGTCGTGTGGATGTATGTCGCCGATGTTGAATGACACCACGCCACCCCTGTCCTTTGTGTTACGCGGTCCATAGAGCGTTACGCCCTTTACTCCGGAAATTCTGTCAATTGCGTATTTCGTCAGTTCTATTTCATGCTCCCTTACCCGGTCCATGCCTAGATCGTCCAGGTAGTCGATTGCAGCTGCAAAGCCAATGACGTCCGCAATGTTCGGTGTCCCACCTTCGAACTTGAATGGGAGGTCATTGTACCTCGTCTCGTACTTGTGGACCTCCTTTATCATATCTCCTCCTCCAATGAATGGCGGCATCTTTTCTAGGACATCTCTCTTGACATAGAGTATGCCTACCCCTGTCGGGCCCAGCATCTTGTGAGCAGAGAAAGCCATGAAGTCACAGTCCATCTTTTGCACGTCCACCGTCATGTGCGGGACTGACTGCGCGCCGTCGATCAAAACAGGAATTCCTCTTTCATGCGACATCTTGATAATGTCATTTACCGGGACAATAGTGCCAAGGACGTTTGACATGTGTGTCACTGACACCAGCTTCACTTTGTTGCTGTCAAGGTGGTTCTTGTACTCGTCTGTCTTCAGGTATCCGTTGTCGTCAACTCCGATGTATTCTAATTCAGCGCCTTTTTCAGATGTCAGGATCTGCCACGGCACAATGTTGCTGTGGTGCTCTATTTCCGTGATGACAATCTTGTCGTCCTTTTTCACGTTTGCGCGGCCCCACGAGTAAGCAACTAGGTTAAGCGCTTCGGTGGCGTTACGCGTGAAAATGATCTCCTCTGTCGATTTGGCGTTAATGAATTTCGCCACCTTCTCCCTCGTCTTTTCAAACGCAATCGTGGCCTCTTCTGCAAGCTGGTGCACAGCGCGATGAATATTAGAGTTGTAATTCATATAATAATCATGGATGGCATCAATGACTGCAAGGGGCTTTTGCGTCGTCGCAGCATTGTCAAGGTAGACAAGGGGCTTGCCTCCGCTAATCTTGCGGTTTAGGATCGGGAAATCCGCCCTTATCTTTTCGACATTGAGAGCACCCTTTTGCATCATTTCGTTACCCTAACTGAATGTAAATTGCGTTGTCCCGTATTTTAACCTTGTAAGTTTTGAGCGGTTGTTCTGCCGGCATGTTCTGTGGCGCGCCAGTATCGAGCTTGAACACGGAAAGATGCAGCGGGCATGTGACAGTTTTTTCTTCTTCGTTCATGATGCCCATTGCAAGGTCTGCGTAGGCATGCGTGCAAATCCTATCAGTGGCAAATACTTGGCCGCCAACTCTTGCCAGAAGGATCTTTTTGTCGCCATGATCAAAGTCCAACAGGTCGCCATTCTTCAGCGCTTTTTCGTCGCATGCTTTAACCCATTCTTCTTGCATGGCCCCTACCTGTATTTGTAATGCTTTTCAAAGATGTCCTGCGTCTCGCGGTACCGTGATTTTTCCACTTCCAAGATCTGCTCCATTGCCTCATCCGTCCTGAGCATCAGCTGCCTGCCTTGCCACTTGTTCTCGATAAGGTAGTTGACCCACGCCCTGATCGTCGGGCCCATCTTCCTCGATAGCGGCTCTAGGAAGCCTGACACGATCTCGCGCTTTGCTCCTTCCCTGGTCAAACCCCTCGTTGAAAGATAGTATATCTGGTTCTCGTCGATCTGCGCGACAGACGCCGAGTGCGTCGCCTTGACTTCATTGGTTTCAATTTCAAGGCCAGGTATCGAGTCTGACTTGGAGCCCTTGTCAAGTAGGATAGCGTGCCCTGCCAAATACGACTCTGCTCCTTTGCCGTCTTTGCCTATCTTAATCATGCCCTTGAATAGCGATTTTGAAGTGTCCTTGAGCACAGACTTTACTAGCACCCTTCCTCTAGAGTACTGGCCATGGTGTATGAGGTTTGACATTACGTCAAAAGACTGGTTGCCCACGCCGAAAATGATCTCCACGTCTTCGGCCGACGCGCCGGCGCCCTTCATGATGCTGTCTGTCTTGTAGCGCGATAGAAGCGATCCAAACATGCCAATGTACCATGACATCTTGGCGTCCCTTTCAACAAACGCCTTTCTGTTCGACACGTTAACAGTGTCTGCACCCATCGCCTGCAAAGTCACCATTTCAAGGTGCGCGTTTGGGTTGACGTGTGTCTCCATCAATTCGAAATAGCCCTGCTGGACATCCTGTCTGCCTGACGAGCCGGGTGCATACAGCTCCTGCACAACCGTTGCCTTTGAGCCTGTGTCTGCAACTACTACGTTTCTCGATATCAGTGAGCTGCCGTCCACTGCAAGCGATGTAATAAGCCTTATCGGGTCTTCAAGCGCGACATTCTTTGGAATATAAATGAAAATTCCTGATTGGAAGGCCGCCGCTTCAAGCGCGAGAAACCTGTCTTCCACATAGTTGAGCTGGTTTGCTTCCATATGGGATTTGATCAGGTCGCCGTGCTTTGACACAGCTTCATGTATGCCCGACACTATGACGCCCTGCTTGGCGACGCTGTCCCGAACAAATATCTTGTTTATTTCCTGACCCACCTGCAGAACGCCTGTTTCCCCTTCCAGTTCCTTCAGCCTGTCCGCAAGTTCCTTGCCAAGCACCGCTTGCGTGGTTGCAGCAAAATGAACATTCTGCGGCTTGATTTTGTTGACGTCCGAATACTTGGAATATAGGGGTGAAACTTCGGATGGGAGCGACTTGTATTGCGAAAATGCCCGCTTTCGCATAGCTGCCAGCCAGCCGGGCTCGGTATCCCCTAGCGAATCGACGTATCCGCTGTCTATTGAGGATAGTGAATTAGCCATTATGCGATCACTAAGATCGACTAGCCGACAGAGCCTTCCATTTCAAGCTTGATTAGTCGCGTAAGCTCTACGGCATATTCCATTGGCAGCTCTTTTGTGAATGGATCCATAAATCCACCAACGATAAGCGACAGTGCATCAGACTCGGAGTAGCCTCTGCTCATCAGGTAGAATATCTGGTCCTCACCTATCTTGCCTACAGTCGCTTCGTGTGTTATAGTGGCGTCATCCTCGTTGACCTCAATGTACGGGTACGTGTCAGTTCTGGAGCGTTCGTCAAGCAGCAACGCATCGCATCTGACGTTTGACTTTACCCCTGTTGCACCCTTTGCCACATGCAGTAGGCCGCGATATGTGGTCCGTCCAGAGTCCTTACTGACGGACTTGCTAGTGATCCTCGAAGTGGTGTTTGGCGCAAGGTGAACAGCCTTCGCTCCTGCGTCCTGATGCATTCCTGCTCCCGCAAAGGCCACCGATACCACTTCAGCATGAGCTCCCTTACCAAGCATGTAGACTCCAGGATACTTCATTGTTAATTTGCTTCCAATGTTGCCGTCAATCCACTCGACTCTGGCGTTTTCATAAGCATAAGCTCTTTTGGTCACAAGGTTGTAGACGTCCTTGCTCCAGTTTTGGATGGTGGTGTACCGTATTTTTGCGCCCTTCTTTGCGATCAGTTCAACTACTGCAGAGTGTAATGATTCCGTGGTATAGACCGGTGCCGTGCACCCTTCGATGTAATGGACTTCGGCGCCTTCGTCTGCAATGATAAGAGTCCTTTCAAACTGGCCAATGTTTTCCGCGTTGATTCTGAAATACGCCTGCAGCGGAAGATCGACTTTGACGTTTGGTGGGACGTAGATGAAAGAGCCGCCAGACCACACTGCGCTGTTAAGAGCGGCAAACTTGTTGTCTTCCGGAGGAATTACCTTGCCAAAGTGCTTCTTGACGATTTCAGGGTACTCTTTGACCGCCGTGTCTGTGTCAGAGAAAATTACACCTTGCTTTTGCAGGTCTTCCCTTAAATGGTGATAAACAGTTTCAGATTCGTACTGGGCCCCGACTCCTGCGAGGAACTTTCTTTCGGCTTCCGGGATGCCGAGCTTTTCAAACGTATTCCTTACTGATTCAGGAACATCATCCCAGTTCTTGCTTGTCTTTTCAGATGCCTTAGCATAATAGTAGATGTTCTGGAAATCGATTTTGGTCAGATCTCCACCCCAGTTTGGCATTGGTTTGCTCATGAAGACATCATATGACCTGAGCCTGAAATCCCTCATCCAGTCAGGCTCGCCTTTCATCTTGCTGATTTCTTCGACTGTGCCCTTTGAGAGCCCCTTCTTGCTGAGGTATACGTAAAGCTCTGTAGAATCTTTAAAATCATACTTGCTATAATCCATGCTCATATCTTCTTTTGTCGTCATACGCTTGGTATAACGCTGTTATGTTTTATATATATTTTGCATATCGCGAGCTTTCCTCGACGAATTTGTACAAGCTAACTGCACAGTTCCCCTCGATGGGGTAGGATATCAGCAATACGACAACATCGGGCATCCTAACTTTATCAAACCCTATGCTTATCTGTAATTACGCATGATGGCGTGTACTTTTCAGTTCCAGCGCTCCTTTCCTCACCATAGCCTGAGCGTCGGGCGACAGGTCATCTATCTTTAGCTCCCCTACCCTTAGCTTTTCGATGACCTCCTTGACCGAAATGTTACTGTTCGGGCCGGCTATCTCAAGGTCAAGTACGCTCTGGCCCACCTTTTCCCCCAGGACCCATAGCAGTTCTTCAATCTTGCCCCGGTTGGCAGTAAGACGCTCCGCGTATTCTCTGAATGCAGCTTCGTTGTGATCGCGAATGGCCTTTGCCAGCATTTTGGCGATTGAGCTTGACTGGCCTTCTAGGAGGTCTATCCTGAGCCTGATATCTCTCTCGGCGCGCAAACTGCAATTCTCTTGGTGCAGCAGGGGTTTTAATAATTTCTTCGTTTGGTAGACCAAAATGTCCCACCAGACTCTTTCCACTTTCTATAGTCGCGCAATATCGTAGCATGGTCAAACGCGATTTGCTGTTTTTCAACCTCGCCCGGCTCGGACCATTCAATGCTCGCGGCGTCGTCCCCGGCCTTTGCTGATCCACCAACGATTATCCCGACAAAGACTACTGTCATGACATGCTTTCTTGGGTCACGCTTTGGATCGGAATAGACTCCAAGAATGTCAAAGGGTTCGACTTCAAATGATGTCTCCTCGACTGCTTCTCGCTTCATGGCATCCTCAACAGTCTCGCCTTCGTTGACAAAGCCGCCAGGCAGGGCAAGCTGACCCTTAAATGGGTCTTTCTTGCGCCTAATCATCAGAACTTTGGAATCGCGCTGTAGTATTATATCAACGGTCGGGGTCGGGTTTCTGTAATTCACGATCTGATGAGCAATGGCGCGGTATTAATTGTTCCAACGCGCAAAAATTTCAATATTGTTGTATATCGTCATTATAAGCTCTTAAATGCGTGAAAACGGAAGATAAAATCATTATAGTATTTCTAATATATCCTAAATTCTTATTATTATGTCTGACCATTAGTTACGATATGTCTGCCATCTTTTTGGAGGCTGAAGAATCTCTAACCCCGCTTGCAATTTGTCCAAGATGCGGAAGGCAGGTAAGGATAGACGGGCACTGCGAATGCGAAGCGATATTTGCGGGATACAAGCGAAAGTAAGCATGTACGTGGGACGTTTGGGCACTTCGCTAGCCTATATGAGGTAGCTATTAAGACTTGTTTGCCCAAGGTGTAACCTGTTTATCTGCCGCGAACCCATGTAGGTCGGAAAGTCGCAATCCATCCCATGACTTTTGATCCTTTTCTCTAGACTGTGGATTATCCTTTCCGCATAATTCTTGTCCGCCGGGACATAACTGGCATCCAGTGGTTCTTCAAATTTGTATATCTGTTTGTACTTTTCAATGCCATCAGCGATTTCAAGTAGCCGTAGGGCAAGCTTCATTCGCTCCCAAATGTCGGTCCGCAGCCGCAGCATTGCGCCAAACACATACCGCAGGCCGGCCTCTTTGCAGCTCTCGACTACTGTCTCAAGTTCTTCGTCAGTATCCGTGGCAAGCGGTATTATAGGGTCTATGTTGACGCCGCAGCATACGCCTGCATCTGTGAACTTTTTGATCGCTTCAAACATCCTGCCCGCAGGTGGCGTCCCGGGCTCAACTACCCGCCGTATCTTTTCATTGCAGGTAGTTATCGACCAGATGACAAAGCAATTATTTTTGTACTGCCTGTGAAGCTCCAAGTCGCGCTCGATTATCGCAGATTTTGTGAATATGATATAGGGCACGTTGTATTTCTGCAGCACCTTCACACACTTTCTGGTCAGCTCAAAACGGAGCTCTGCCGGCTGGTAGGCGTCGGTTGCAGAGGCCACCATTACTGGGTCGATTGTATCTGACTTCCACGATGCAAGCTGCCTGTCCAGAACCTCAGGGGCGTTGCTCTTGGCGTAAATCTTGTCGTAAAACTCGGGTGACCACTCGTACGTGGCGTAGCAGTAAGCGCAGCGGTGACCGCACCCCTGGTACGGATTTATCGCAAGACCGTTGTAGCTCTTGACAGCGAAAGGGTGAATTATCGATTTGCTCTTTTTTTCTTCAAGTGTTGTCGCTCCGCTGTACCAAAGACCAGACATGTTGACGCGTCAATGGCATTTCTAATAAAGAAGGGAGCACCGGAAGGGGAGGGGGCGACCGTCAAAGTATAGTTTTTTATTGTTGCTGGTGTGCAGAACACTCATGAGAGTAGGTGTGGCGGGTCTCGGGCTGATTGGCTCCGCGATTGCGACCCGACTTGTCAATACAGAGCACGCGGTATCGGTGTACAACCGCTCTAGCTCGAAATCAAAACGCTTCTCAAAAAGCGCTACTGTAGCATTCAGCCCGAAAGAGCTTGGTAGCAATTGCGACCTTGTAATAACTATCGTTACCGACTTTAACGCTGTAAAGGAGGTGCTT
>CBQWHN010000004.1:0-20303 GCA_967728685.1 uncultured Nitrososphaera sp. | reverse complement strand
CAAGGAAGGGCGAAGTGCTGGTAAACGAGATCGCGCCAAGGCCGCACAACTCGGGCCACTATACCAACGAAGCGTGCTCTGTCTCACAGTTCGAGCAGCACCTGCGAGCCGTACTCAACCTACCGCTATCAAGGCCAGAATTGCTGTCGTCTGCTGTCATGGTCAACATACTTGGCTCTGAGAATTCAAATGGGCCGTACGCAGTAAAGGGTCTAAAAAAGGTGCTCGGAGTGCCTGGGGTCAAGCTGTATATCTATGGCAAAAAAATTGCCAAGCCATGGCGCAAGCTGGGTCACATTACCGCCACCGGCCTGACCGTGAACGAAGCGCTTGCGCGCGCGACAAAGGCTAGAAAGGCGATCGAGCTTGTACCTACGGGTGGAACGGAATGAAAAAAGTTCTTGTTGGCATCATAATGGGAAGCGATTCTGACCTGCCGGTAATGAGAGATGCAAAAGAGGTGCTGGACTCATTTAGTGTTCCAAATGAAATCACGATTGTATCCGCACATCGTACCACAATGAGGATGGTCCATTATGCTTCAAGCGCAAAGATGAGGGGGATCGAAGTCATTATCGCAGGAGCAGGCGGAGCTGCTCACTTGCCCGGCATGGTAGCATCGCTGACGCCACTACCCGTCATCGGCGTGCCAATCAGGACGAGGAGCCTTGACGGCCTTGACTCCCTCCTGTCTATAGCACAGATGCCGCCCGGTGTCCCCGTAGCCGCCGTTTCAGTAAATGGTGCCAAGAACGCGGGCATCCTTGCGTGTCGTATCCTAGCGATAAAACACTCTTACATAGCCAAGAAGGTCGAAAAATACAAGCGCAACATGGAATCCGGAGTTCTGAAAAAGGTCAGTAAGCTAGAAAAATCAGGCGTCGACAACTACCTGAAAAGATTAAAACAATAGAATTTATTTGAGGCCGGCAATTTACCTGTTGCGTGAAACATACACGTCATTCTTGTCACGCTGATTCACAGGAGAAAGAACAGGATCACGGCGAGCCGAATCCATCACAATAATAAAGATGGCTGCGCACGAAAAGTTGACTCGAGAAATGAAGGAAATTGGATTAGATTGCGGGGCACATCAAAACAAGGTTGCGCGCTCGGCAGAACGCCTTAACTTTATTCCACAAAAGGTGTTCATCACTAATGCGAGACATGAAGTTACCTTTAATAGTCTTAGGTAAGCTGCACTTTTGTGGAAAAGCAGTCGTCTCTCAAGTCTGGCTTGAAATTTAGCGGTAAAACCGTTGTTATTACTGGTAGCGGAACCGGCATCGGGCAGGCAATCGCAAAAAAGTTTGCCGAGAACGGCGCCAACATTGTTATCATGGGTAGGAGAAAAGAACCCCTAGAGCAAACAGCTGGCATATTGAACGGGATAGTAGCTTCCACAGGGTCTTCGGCCAAGGTTGCGGTTTTTCCAGGAGTCGATGTTGCGGATGAAGCTGGCATCAACACCATGTTTTCGACCCTGAAGCATCAGTTTGGCAGGGTAGACATCATCGTCAATAATGCGGGGGTTTCAGGGCCGGTCAAGACCTTTACAAACGCAAACGTCAAAGAATTTCGTGATGCCGTAGCTATCCACCTAACGGGCACGTTCTGGACTTCTGTCAGCGGCCTGAACGCAATGGAGAGAGGCGGCAAAATAATCACGATTTCGACGTTCTTCACCGAAGAGAACCGCTATGAGCAGAGGCCCTATAGATTCCGGACCCCGTACACAGCGGCACAGGGAGCCAAGAACCGCCTTGCCGAGGCTCTTGCGTGGGAGCTGGCGGAGCGTGACATACGCTCGATTGCTACGAACCCCGGACCAGTGCATTCTGACAGGATCTACAAGACAGTCTACCCAAAGGCTGCGGCCGAATTTCTGCGAGTGGGCGGCTATCCCGGACTTAGCTCGATTGAGGTGGAGAAAGTCACCGCGGGGGCGCTTCCACTGCTTGGCGAGCCGGAAGACATTATTACAAAAGGCTGTCGGCAGGTTGCAGTTGAAATCGTCAATGCTCGCGGGCAAGAATCTGAAGAAAATGCCATGAAACTTTCAGAAACTGTTGCAGGCGCTCTTGCCAAGATGCAGGAAATTGCCGAAAAGATACAGAACAACACCAGTAAGATGATAGTGGACGGAGAGTTCCTGACACAGGAGGATGTAGCAGAAATGGTCATGAACCTTTGCGACGAAAAGATAAGCAAGCTGATAAACGGTAGGGTGATTCCTAATGACCGCGTATTCTATCCAGTCAAACCAATAGTTGGAACTTCAGTCGATGGACCAGCGCAGCCCGACATGAAAGACAAGGTCATAGTCCTGACTACTAGCTCATCAACCGCAAAGGATATTGGGAGAGTCAAGCAGGTCGCAAGACTTTCCCAAGGTGCTGGTGCCAAGCAGGTCATAGTTCTTACCAACAGCCAGAGCGACATTGGGGAATACAGAGATTTTCACAGCCATGCCGTCGACATGCTTGATGAAGAAAGCGTAAGGCGCATCTTCAACACGGCAAAAACAAAATTCGGCAAGATTGATTCTATCATTCATTTCACAGGCGACTACGACTACAATTCCGCATTCAGCTCGCTTTCAAGAAACCAGTGGGATATCCTTGTTGACAGCTTCATCTACATTCCCGCGCTGATAACAAAGGAAGCAGTGAATGCAATGTCGCCCAAGGGAGCGGTAGAAGAGCCTGCAAAATACAAGGATTCCAAGGGGACGGTCGTAATCGTGGGGCCGGATGCGCCAGTTGGCAGAAAGATCTCGGGCATCTTGAGAGCAAGGGCAGAAGTGTTCCGAGGGGCATTGCGGCCATATACTGCAACTGCGAATCAAGAGCTTGGAGACGTCCTCGGCTCAAACATCAAACTACATCTTGTGCTCGCCGGCAACAGCGAAGGAGGAGAGCCAGATGCTGAAAGGCTACAGAATTCAATCTTGAACTTGGCAGCCGGCATCGCACTTAAGAGAAATGAAGCAATATTCTACGTCGACGAAGCAAAGTAACTGTAATCCATTAAAATTCTGAGCAGCCACGTGCATGGCTACAAAAATAAAGGGCCGAAGCACATCAACGGGTTAGCAACAGAAAGCAGTTCAAAAAAGGCGGATATGTCTATGGTGCTACATTCAGCAAGCTGAAGCTTGTGAAATCGAAAAAGAAGCAATGAAATGAAATTGGAATAGTCAAATAATTTACCATCTTTGATTACTTGAGCCAATGGGCAGCTACTATTCCCCAAAGTAGTCGACTGGTCATTTTGAGGTAAACCAATCAATGATGAGCTCGACGGCCACCGCTATCAGCGCCAACCCAAACAATCGCTGGAGTAGGAACTCTTTAGCCAAGCGCGATGTCCTTGCCCCTATCTGGGCACCGGCGAACGCGCCTGCCGACAGAGCCGCCGCCTGCAGGTAATCAGGATGGAGCAAGAACGCATGCATCAGCACCCCTGCGATTGATGTCATTATGAGCGTCAATTGTGACGTGGCCACGGCGCGCTGCATAGTCAAGCCAAGCACTAGCAGCATTGCCGGCACGAATATTACCCCGCCGCCAACGCCAAACAGACTTGATATGATGCCGGCACCAAAGGCGCTGGCAAACACCGCAGCCTGCAATGTCATCGAGCGCTTTTGAACGGCACTGTCCTTCAGGATCGAATTCTTGTACAATACGTAGATGCCAATAAGTATCAGAAATATGCCAAAGTATAGTTTGAACAAGCCTGCAGACAAATAGTCAGACAGAATGGCACCAAGAACCGCGCCCGGTATTGCAAAGGCACCCATCTCTAGCCCAAGTCTGTAGTCTATCCTTTTTTGCCTCGAGTACTCTATCGTGGACGACACACTTGTTGAGGTGACAGCGATGAGGCTTGTGCTAGCTGCCTGCGCCGGCGGCAAGCCAAGAATCGTGAGAGCCGGAACCATCACAATGCCTCCACCTACCCCAATCATCGAACCTAAGGTTCCCGCCCCAAGGCCGACTGCAATGAGAATTACCACCGTGATGATTATGTCGAGCAATGAAGCTACATTTCCTTCGAGGTTCACTGTTATAACAGGGGAGGGTAAAAATTGTTTGCCATTCGTTACCTATGACACAATGTGAAAATCCCAGCCAGACTCTAGAACATATCCGCCATGATTGTTCGGAATATCTACAAAAATATTTCACCAATCCGATATCATTGCAAGTTATTAACGCTATAAGGGCGGCAATGGTAAAGTTACACCTAAGTCCTAATGATTAGGTTCTCAATACCTTATGATGCTAGTTTTATTAACCCCACCTGTTGTTAAAATGCAGTATCAGGATTGCGCCTAATCGTTATCGGTTTCGGAGTGGTTGGGCAGAGCTTCGCCAAACTGCTTCTTTCGCGATCAGCCGACCTGTATAGCAAGCACGGGATCAAGCCGCGCGTGGTGGCATGCGTTGACAATGGGGGCTCGGCTGTAGCACCGGCTGGTCTCGACCTTCAATGCCTTCTCGACGCAAAGAGAGTCAGGGGGACGGTAGGGGCATACAATGCAGGAAACGGCAAATTCACCCCTCTGCAGCTGATCGAAAGCGTTGATGCAGAAGTAGTGCTTGAGTGCACTCCGACCAACCTCACCGACGGTGAACCCGGCACTTCTCACATCATTACTGCAATGAGGACAGGCAAACACGTGATCAGTGTGAACAAGGGGCCGCTTGCTTTAGCGTTTCCGTCGTTGATCGAGCTTGCGAACTACAACGGAGTGATGTTCCGGTTCAGCGGGACAGTCGGCGGAGGAACTCCCATCTTAGAATTTGCAAAGCGCTGCCTAAAGGGTGACAGGATAGCATCATTTAAGGGCATATTGAACGGAACAACGAACTACATCCTGAGTAAGATGGAAGAAGGGTTGACATACGAAAACGCGCTGCAGGATGCTGCAGGAAAAGGTTATGCAGAATCAAACCCATCACTCGATGTCGATGGCTTTGATGCTGCAGCAAAGTTGGTCATTATGGCAAACTGGGTAATGGGCATGAAGGTGACCATGAGAGACGTTAACCGTACGGGGATTACCAAGGTGACTGTAGCCGAAGTGAAAAAAGCGGCGCAGCGCAGCAACGCAATCAAGCTCATAGCCGCGTGCGACCGCAGAAAGCTCGTCGTAGCGCCGACTGAAGTTGCCAAGACGGACCCCATATGCGTCAACAGCACGCTCAACGCAGTCACGTTTTCATCAGAACATTCTGGCCAGCAGACCATTATCGGCCGAGGCGCCGGTGGAATGGAGACCGCGAGCTCTGTGCTCCGCGACCTGATAGAGATACGGGATACGACTTTCACCTGATTAGATATTTTAGCATCTTATCAGTAGTCAATCCCGATTCTGCACTCGTGACCTAAGAAACCCCGTAAGGCAGCACTCCAAAAATAAGTATAAATATTACACATAGTATCAAATTTCTACAACCGCACATGCAATTTTTAACACGGCAGACAGAAAAAGACGAAGGAATTGCAGATGGCGACACGCGCGCATGCAACCATTGCAAGAGCAAGCCTGCAGAGATATTCCAGATAAGTGGAGAGTACTGCTTAGAGTGCTGGCAGACCATAACGCACACTAATACCTAAGCAATGCGGAACCCGCCGAAAGAGACACCGGAGCCTGATGTCGTCTCTGCTTTTTGGTTGATTCCAAGCATGTCGATGAATTCGCGGATATTCTTTGTCTGGAAGTACAGAGAACCGGGTCCGGTAATTTCGGTGGCAAGCCCTTCGCCTCCAAGGATAGTGGTTTTAATTCCTCCAATCTTGGTTACGCGGTAGGCCGCCTGATCACTGAGCGCAACTAGATGGTAGTTGTCAATAATTATTTTTTCACCGGCCGCTAGCTGCTTGTGTATGATGCCGCCATATGCGTTCAAGAAAAGATCACCCTGACCAGTGGCCTTGAGCATGAAAAACTCACTTCCAAACAGCCCTTTTGTAAAGCCTTGCCATTGTGTATCGAGCAGCACGCCTTGAGTGGATGCTACGTACGAACCTGACTGGACGATAAATCCGATGCCAGAACCGACATCCAAGCATACGATGTCACCAAGGGGCGGGCCGGTAAGACCGATGGAACAATCGCCATGAGCAATATAGTCGTTGACAAAGAACGACTCGCCACCAAGAGCGGTAACCTTGATCTTTTTCAAGAACCCACCTTCGCGTGTCCGGGTCTTTATTTCCATGTCTCCTTTCATATAGACCATTGCGCCCGATTCAGCCGTTATCTTCTCGCCCGATCTCATCTGTATGTCAAGTATAGCCATGGGCTCCTTCAGAATCTGGTATTGCATAGAAGCATGTTTTATAGAATTTTAATAAATGTTCGTACAGTTGTGTAACAAATTAATACGGTTATGCGGATTACAGTCGTGATAACCGTGAAGACGTTTGTGTTGTCAAAAAGTGAAACTAGTGAACTCTTGGACAAGCTCAGTTCTGCTTGGCCGCAGGATGCCATCCCAAAGGTGAAGAGCATCAAGGTATACGAGGTTGAAAAGGACAGACGCCTGCTGGTAGCCGACGACACGGTCGCAGTGCAGATGCTGGACAGCATCGTGCCATTCCTTGGGAGCAACCCAGAAATGTTGCAACGCTTTCCGTCCGTGACTGTGGACATGGGCGCCGTGAAATTCGTTTGCAACGGCGCCAAGGTTATGCGGCCTGGTATTACCAATTTTGGCTCTTTCAGAAAGGGTGACATTGTAGTGATAAAGGACCAGACTCATGGTAAGGCCCTTGCAGTCGGAGTCGCCTTGGAGAATAGCGAAGCAGCGAAAGCAATGGCGAAAGGCTATGTCGTCGAGAACCTGCACTACATCAGTGACAAGATCTGGGAAGCCTACAAGGAAATCTAGGCATTGCGGATGGGTATCATTTCTTCTCGATGGCCGGTCTTTGATATTACCAAAACATCAATTCCGTCTCCGCTTGCCGCATCGCGCTGGATTGCAGACTTGATAGCCCTGATAGCTAGTTCCTTGGCTCTTTCTTCAGACATGTTGGGCTTGAATTCGGCGTCCATGATGCCTAGAGCCATCTCTGCGCCAGTGCCAACTGCAGCATAGTCATCAGGAAGGACAGATCCAAGAGGGTCAAGCGTGTAAATTTCGGGCTTGGTATTAATGCCACCCACAATAACTTGTGTCAACAGCGGGAAATACCTACGTTCAAACATGATAACAGACATCAGCTTGGCAACAGAGTTTGGAGGGACTTCGCGCCGGGTCTCAAGCTTGCGAATCTTTGCCAGAGCCTCTACCTGCCTTACAAGGACCTGCATGTCTGCTACCATACCAGCGCATGCAGCACCAACGTGGTCTGTGACTGAAAAAGTCTTTTTGATGTTCTTGTTTACCACAAAGTTGCCAAATGATATTCTTTTTTCTGCAGCCAGAATAACGCCATTATTGTACGATATGCCGACCACCGTTGCACCCGGCATGAATTCAAATGCCATATGACTTACATCGATACGCCAGTTAGATTTAGTCGTTTCCATTAGAAAAACAAGAAGAAAGATTGCCAGTAGTTTTTGGTCTCGCTAGCGATTTAACACATTGTTATCGTGTATCCTTATCGCTTCTGAAACGAGCCTGTTCTGAAGCTCGAGCGCATCTTTGCCCTCAGGGTGCTTTTCCTGTGCCACTGCTTCCGCAACAATGCTGATGACATGCCTCATAAGGAACTCGTCGCCTCTTGTGGACTCTGCGCGATAAGTCGGGTTGGCCTTGTTCACAAACACAATGTTTTCAGTGGTGAAGCTGTAGCGTGAGTCGGTCTCGTCTTCATACGGTATGACCTTGTAGCCGATCCTCTTAAGCGCAAATGTCTTTTTCAGTATTGGTTTCCTTACAGTTCTTGTCCTGATGACCGTCCCATCAGCTTGGGCCTCGTCTACAGTCCCAACGACCTCACCGGGAACATCGGGAGAGGCTCCTTCTTCATAGACTCCCGAATCGCTTCCTACGTGCTGCCGCGCATAATATACCTTTGATATGCCAGAGCTCGCAGGTGGAAGCGTCCCGATCTCTTCATTGTGCTCCGCTCGGTGGCCGGTATGCATGTGTGCCTTGTGTTTGTCCTCTTCTCTGCGTGCCCTTACTCGCTCTTTTACTTCCACCATTTCATACCCTTGTACTTCTTCCTCAAGCTCTAGCGTTTCTACCATGGCCTGCCCAAGCACCTTGTCAATCTCACGGTAAATCTTGGACTCTTCCCTAGTTATCAGCACATCCTCGTATTCAGTCAGACCAGGAATGACAATATCGATTACGAACGTTTTCATGAGCTGGTTGAACTTCGTGTATTCGTCATCTTCAATAATTGCAGACTTGTCGGCAAATCTTGTAGTTAGAACATCACACCTGACAAAGCCTGTGACGCGGTTTAGTTTTGTGTCAAAGCCAAAGTTGCTGCGCGTTACGATGTGATTCCCAACCATTATCGCAATGCCCCGTTCTTCTTCTGACAGCGGCCTCTTTGCGATAATGATTTCGCCGATTATCCTACCGCTGTCAAGGCTGACGGGAATCCTGTGACCCTGGATGTCAGGCGCCCGTATTGCTTGCGCGTTATCAAAATTCCATTCCTTTATCTTATCTGCAGTCTTGAGGTAAACCTCAAACATTGGCTGCCTCAGAACTGCCAGCTTGCGGATTTCCTTCATGATCCTGAACGTATCGACTGCTATCTTGGCGCCGGTCATGACAAGTTCTGTGCCGTCGCGCTTTAAAGCTGGTTCTTTCAGTTCGCCAAGCTTGGCGTTGCCAGTATACAATTTTTCGAGCACGTCCGTGTCAATAACAATTGCTTTGGTGAACTTGCCGCGCTTTGTCCTTATTTTCATGCTCTCAAACGACGTCAGGAATGACAGCCTTCCGGTGCCGTACCTGCCCGTCCTTATTCTTTTCAACTTCGGAGAAATCGATTCAACCCTCTTATGCGGCGAACCCAAGAGGAGGAACTTTTCCATCCCGCTTTGATCCATTCCGGCGTCGTCCTCGACAATTATAGACCCATTGCTCAGGACAGTGATAAGAACTCGCGTGGCATCTTCGTCAAAGGCGTTCTCTACAAGCTCTTTGACGATCTCTGTTGGCGAGACCCACGTCTTGGTTGCAAATTCCTTGAAAAACGATGGATGAACCTTCAGTTCAGTTGGCATTCTCTCAAGTCCTGGTATTTCTCTACCTTTATTTAATACTTGTCGAATTAAGCTTATTAGTTTATCAATACAGTCGGCTCGATGGGATCGAATACGACATTGCTGTGAATAGGATGGGAAGCTTATCGCCCCTTCGCAAGAGATCGGCCAAACTACTACTAGGCAATCCCGTGACTTCAAAAATCAGCGCCAGTATTCAGCGAGGATATCCAACATGAAAAACAACAGGGCTGGGATTGACTTTGCAATACACGTGTGCCCCGTGCTACACACATTGCCTCAGCGGCCACTCTGTTCTTCGCATAGTAGATTTGAACAGGTTCCGTCCAATCCGTCCAATATGATGGTGGGAGCGGCGCTGTTGGCGCTGGCGATCCGGTTGTTGCCCTTGCAGTTGTAGAGTTTGTATCGTTGGCGCTTACACTGCCGTAGTAGCCGGTTGCCCGCTATAGACGTCAGTAGTCGCCGCTTATTCTAAGGGGAAACTGGTGTTGAACAAAATATCAGGATGTAGAAGGAATAGTGAATCCTCTATCGCAATGCCGGCGATCATGCCACTGATTATGAAAATCGATTCAAAGTGTCCCATGCCGCCGCTAGTACAAAATTGGTATTGGGATGAGTAGTAGAAACGACTTGACGTTTTTCCAGAAGCTGGATATTGTATGGCCGTGGCAGATAGTTCATGTAGAAGTGCAGCTATGACTATGATTCGGGCATCCGTGAGGCGTGTACCTAAAGAAGATACAACAGTTTATCGGGTGCTCCAAAGATGTCGACGAGCTCGTGCAAGCCTATGTGGGCCTATAGCGCAAAATCGCACCAATCTTGCCAAGGCTGGCAAGCTGCGACCCTTCTTCGGTCTTGCCTGAAATGACTTCAAGTCGACCCCCGGTCATTGTGGCAAGCTCGTTCAGATAATCAACAATGTCTTTTTCGCTAACTTCTATGTCATTGCTGTAGCATGACGGGCACGGCTTTGTCAGGTACTCCTGCTTCGTGACCATGACCTGCGCCTTCTCAGCTATTTTGGTCTGCACGTTCTTGCAAGCCTTGCACTTGAATTCCAGTTTGACATAGGTAATATCGTCTGTCACAATAACAAGGTCTGCTACGCCGCCTTCCAGAGCATTGATCACATCGTGTATGCCGTACACGCCTAGGCCTCTGTCCGAATGCACTTCGCCCATGAATTTCTTGACCAGATGCTTTTCTTCCATCACTCGGAATTCCTGCAGGATGCCGTCCTTTTGGGCCTTTTCTATTAACTCGCGCACGCCCTCTCCGCCAGAGTACGATGAGTCGATGGTGGCTATGACGCTCTTTTGCAACCGGTAATCAAGATATTCCTCTTTCAAGAAATTTTCCTTCGTCGGCCCTGGGCCCCCGACTATTATACCCTTGACGTTGTACTGGTCGATAAACCCCTTCTTTACGTGGTCGGCCACGCGGTGGTAGTACTCATTAAGCTCGTTCTCCCTCAATCTTTCGAATCTCCTTGCAGACTGACCCCCCTGTCTATGCTTGCCTGCAACGCCCGAAGTAATTGTGTCCACAACCTCCCACCGGTCGCCGGTCAAAATCCCGAGGCCTGTTTCCTGCGTGTCTATAGACAGTATGCCGATGATCTTGTCATCTTTCATCATTTCCTTCAGATGCTCTGTCCAAAAGTGATCGTCGCACCGGTAAAGGCTGATCTGGACCGGCTTCGGCGGTATGACAGGATATATCTCGATCTTTTCCTTCCCAATCCCTTTGTCATTTGGGATCGCACCGCAAAATATTATTAGCCCGTTCTCCGGCGTATCCTTGAAAAGCTTCAGTTGTTCAATTGTCCTGCTGAGCGCGTCCTGGACGTGGGTTCTGGTAAGATCGGACTTGATGTTTGAAGCTGTGCCGGACTCGTTGCGCAACTGCGAAATGACATCGAATATCGGTCGTCTTGGCGGAATGTAAACGGTGACAAGCTCTGTGCCATGGCCTGAAATACTTGACAGTTCGTTTATCATCTTTGTAAGCTTGTACCGCTTGACTGAGTCCCACTTTTCATCGTTGTTGACCATTCCAGACTAGAACAAGAAAAATTCGCCCGCACATAATATAAGGGCTTTGAACTCTGATTTTGCATATGAAAATACGCTATCAAATTCTCGCGCAGCACTTCAACCTTATAAGTGTCGGAGCTAAGATTGTAGAGGTCACATGCTGCCAAGGCTTGAATACGTCAAGCAAGCCAGAATAAGGCTTGGGATAACTCAGAGAAAGCTGGCCGCCCTGACAGGCGTCAGCACTTCCATGATAAACCAGATCGAATCTGGTAGATGCAAGCCAAGCTACGAGACTGCAAGGAAAATCTTTGAAATACTGGGTTCCCTTGAAGGCCACACTTCGATGAAGGCCGGCGACATCTGCAGCCGTCGCCTCATATCTGTTCAGAGAGACGAGAAGCTTCATAATGCCATAGATGTCATGCGGGACAATTCGATAAGCCAGATCCCCGTCTTCGACTCTTCACGTCTTGTTGGCATATTGACAGAGGACGGTCTTGCCAAGGTAATGGTGGAAAAGGATGAGACGGACCTCAAGAACATGAACGTGTCGCAGGTGATGGAGCCCCCGCCACCATTAGTGGACGTTGCGACGCCGGCCAAGGCTCTGATCCCACTAGTTAGGTTTGCAAAGAGCATATTGGTGAGCGAGAAGGGCAACGTAATCGGGATAGTTACGATAACCGACACGCTGAAAATGGTAGAATGACTATTCCTTCATCTTTTCTAGGCCGACGCAACAGTCCGCGCACTTCATGCATTCGTTGCATATGCTAACCTCGCTGCCAACCGGTAGCGCGGTGCCGCAGAGGGCGCATTCCTTTCTTGACTGTAGCTGTGTCAAGCATAATATTATTGTCCGAAACACTATTTGAATTCTTCCATACCACCTGAAACAATAATGAGCAGAGCCACTTGCTAGCCCGGTATGGCCCATGCCGGCCCAACTCAATTGGGATCATCGTCAGTATGAACGTCTATAGTCTACATGATTAAGAATTCAGCGTTAGGACTGAACAGGTCGTAATTTCTTCCCAGCTCGTCACTATGCAGTGACAGGGCATGCGCGCTGCTCGTCGGTCGGCTATTACCCTAAAGCTACTTTTGGTATGATGGGAGTTATCGCATCAACGATAGTCAAACTACCAAATTTCGCCAAGTCTATTTGTATTCTTACAGCTGGATGGGTCTATTACCACGCCCACAAGAGAATAATAAACTCCTGTTCGCCTACTTGAATTCCTCTTCTAACATCTTGCGCTTTTTGCCAACGTGAAAGAGGCTGTCCGTCTTCTTGAGCGCCTCTTCTCTTGATCGTTTGAAGACCATGGACTGGAGTAGCAGGTGGTTCTCCGGTATTACCATGCCTGTCTGATCGTCAGAATACGCGATCTTTACTGTGTCGTCCTGCACTCTCAGGATGTCCTGATGAATGTGTACCATGTTGGTATCGCCGTGAGCAAACCCAAGCTCAAGTGCCTTCCTACGGATGTCGCCGGTCCCTTTGGCGGAACTGATTATCGCGACTCCAAACTCGTTTCTGAAGCATTCCAGTATTTCGTCCTTTGTAGGCGCCCGGTCGCTGAACCGGATAAACATCTGATGCAGGTGCATCATTCTTGATGGCACTTTGAAGGCATCAACATACAGGTTTGCATTGGGAATAAAGTCTTTGACGTCATCTTGGTGATGTGGATTTCTGTCCCACTCGATCGAGTCCTTGACGGCCTTTGTGTCTTCAAGGTCTGCCCATCGTCTTAATAGCTCAACGTCATAGCGCTTAATCCTGCTGTCAAACTTTTCAATCAGCGGCTGCATCATCCTTCCCATCCCTGACACATTGCAGCTGCCCTGTATGACGTAGGACCTGCCTGCTGCTTTTGAGTAGCTTACGCGCGAATTGTGGATCATGTCTGCCACTGCGCGCTCCCCGTGCCTGTCTTCTCCACCCTGAAATATCGCAGGCTTTTCCATTGGTTGGTATAGCCCCTTCTTGTTGTCGTACCCTCCTCCTTCCTTTGCAGCATCTATTACGAGATCGCTTTGCCTCACCGCTTCTTCCACAGTGCCTGTTACGCTGTAGCCCCTGTCTCTGAACGCGGGGATCATTTCCTTTGGGACGAAAACATTGTAGTGGTTGTCAAGCGCTTCCTTAACCTTATCGTCCACAGTATATTTTGCTATGCCGATGAACTGGATCTCTTTGTCAACTGACAGTGCGCTAGCAAGACGCCGGCCTATGTTTCCGTAACCGTTGATGAAGACTTTGACCAAAACCAAACACTTGCGATATGAGCAAGCTGTCAATAGTTTCCATGGATTATATAGATTCCTAAATTCTTAATTGTATTTTTTTGCGCCAGTGCACTAAATTTAAATACGTTAAAGGCATGTAAAGTGCTGGGAACATTGGACAGAGGCGGTCATTTTTGGCACGGACTGGAACGTTGTAGCTGATTCTTTACTCTCGGGTAGGAAGTTTTGAATGAAAATCCTTGTCATCGACAACTATGACTCGTTCGTATACAACATTGCACAAATATTGGGCGAGCTTGGTGCAGAGCCAATAGTCGTCAGAAATGATAAGATAACACTGGAACAAGTTAAGGCAATGAACCCTGATGGAATAGTCATATCTCCGGGTCCCGGTCATCCTGCCGATCGCAAATACTTCGGCGTCTGTACAGATGTCATTAGGGAAATTGGACCAAAAACGCCGATACTTGGCGTCTGCCTTGGGCACCAGGGAATAGTCCATGCCTTTGGCGGCAAGGTCATTAATGCCAAGAAGGTCAGGCACGGCAAGACAAGCCCGATAGAGTACAGCTCAGATAGGCTCTTTGAGAACATCGCAAACCCATTCAAGGCTACCCGTTACCATTCACTTGTGGCTGAGAAGGACTCAATCCCCGATTGTCTTGAGGTGACAGCCAGAGCGCTTGACGACGGCGAGATAATGGGCATCAAACACAAGCAGTACCCGATTGAGGGTGTCCAGTTCCACCCAGAATCGGTCCTTACAATCGAGGGGCGCAAGATGCTTCAGAACTTTATAACAATGGTGAAAAGATGAGCGGGCTGTCTGACCTGCGCCCCGCAATAAAGAAGCTGGTTGCGAGGACGAACCTATCAGACAAGGAAATTTCTGAAGTGCTTGACGCGATACTTGGCGGGAGCATATCTGACGCAACCATAGCGGCGTTCCTCGTTGCTCTTGCAATGAAGGGCGAGACCGCTGAGGAATTAAGGTCGATCATGCTTTCGTTGAGAAAGCACTCGACAAGGATAACCCCACATGTTCAAGGTCCGCTGATCGACACCTGTGGTACTGGCGGCGATTCTATCCGGTCGTTTAACATTAGCACTGCAGCCGCCCTAGTGGCCTCTGCGGCCGGTGCAAGGGTTGCCAAGCATGGCAACAGGTCGGTGTCCGGACTTTGCGGAAGCGCAGATTTTTTCGAATGCGTTGGCCTTGACCTGAATGCCCCAGCGGCCAAAGTGCAGTCCTGCATTGAAAATGTGGGGATCGGGTTCCTGTTTGCCCCGCTGTTTCACCCGTCGATGAAGCACGTCGCGCCTGCAAGAAATACCATTGGAATTCGGACCGTATTTAATATGGTTGGTCCGCTTAGCAACCCCTGCACCAACATTTCGGGCCAGGTGATTGGCGTATTTGAACCTGCACTTCTTGATATCTTTGCTCAGGTCTGCCTAGGGCACATTGATGAAGCAATGATAGTCCACGCGCATGATGGCTTTGATGAACTGTCAAACACTTGCGAAAACGACATCCTGTGGGTGTCACGCGACATGCAGACAAAAAGGATACGCCTTCACCCAAGGGCAGTAGGAATGCAGGTTGCCCGGCCCGAGAAGCTGGTGGTGAACTCGAAGGAAGAATCTATCAAGAACACACTCCAGTCAATTCATGGCAAGGCTGGTAGCGAAAAGGAGGACATCGTAATTCTTAACGCAGCAGCCGCGCTGGTGGTAAGCAAAATTACACAGGATTTCAAGGATGGCGTTGAAATTGCAAGAGAGACAATAAAGAGCGGGAAAGCACAAGACAGGCTATTGCAGTTGATAAAATACTGTGGCGATGCCGAAAAATTAAAAGAGATAGAGAAAAAGCTTCTCTAACCTAGTCCTCATCTTTTTGCCTTGGCAATCTCTTTTTGGGCGCGTCTGATTCGATGTCGTCGATGCCCTTTTCGTTCACGGTGAACCTGACATCAGAGTATGGATGGTATGGCGAGTCGATTATCTTAGCGATCCTGTCGTTGCCGGCCTTGCGCAGGTAGACCCTATAGGTCGATGCGTGACCAATTACGTTTCCGCCTGCTGGCTTGGTCGGGTCACCAAAGAACGTATCCGGTGTAGACTGGACTTGGTTCGTGACGATGATTGCGACGTTGTAGATCTCGGCGATCCTTACCAGCTTGTGCATTATGCCGTTAAGCCGCTGTTGCCTGTCGGCCAATGTGCCGCGGCCGGCAAACTCGGCGCGGTGGAGCGAAATAATGCTGTCGATTATTATCATCTTGGCCCTAAAGTCGTCGATGTACTTGCCTATCGACTTGACTATCAGCTCAAGGTGGCTGCTGTTGTATGCCTTACATATCGCCACTCTCTTCAGAACCTCCTCAGGGTTCAGACCTCTTGCCCTTGCTACCTGATCGACCCTTTCAGGTCTGAACGTACCTTCAGTGTCTATGAGTATTACTCCGCCGCCAAGACCGCTTGCTTCTACTGGTTGCTGGGCAGTTACACATAATGTGTGGCATATCTGCGACTTGCCGCTTCCAAACTCGCCGTAAAACTCAGTAATTGCCTGTGTTTCTATGCCGCCAAGCAAAAGCTCGTCAAGGGCTTTTGCTCCTGTACTGCAGCGCAACAAAGATTTTCTCTTTTCAAGCTCGACGTCTGCTGTTGTGAACTCGTTGTCCAGCACGCCACTTTCTCTCAGCAGCTTTTGCGCTGCCATAATGAAGGTGGCAGCGGTATCTTTCGAGCCGCCGAGGTCTGTAGCGAGCTCGTCTGCCACCGCGGTAGCCAGCTCCATCACCGAACTTATTCCTGCTTCCTTCATCTTGCGCGCAGTGGTTGGTCCGACTCCTTCAATATCCTCTATTTCCAATTCTGCCACATTTCTTGCCGAATTAGCCATTGTCTTCCTTCTTTAAACGAAGTATATAACAAGTGACGCACCAGTGGGGGAGGGGGTATGCAACAACAAAACTTGAAACATAAAAAAAGGTGCCTAGGAGCTGCCTAGACCCCGCGTAGTTTTACTTTCTCTTCTTGCCTTTACTCTTCTTTTTGGCAGTAGCCTTCTTGGCCTTGGCTTTTCCGCCTCCGCCGCCACCAATTTTAAACATCTTAGTCCCGCAGACCGTGCATGTTCCAGTTGTAGCCGGACGGCCGTTCTTCATGGTTATCTGCCTTTCTCCCTTCATTTCCCTCTTTGCTTTACATTTTACACAATATCCTACGGTTGCCAACAGGCGTAGGTTTCGCGCGCTTGGATATAAGAATAGCTCCACGCACGCTTGTTTTGCGGTGTTCGAGCAAAAAATGAGCCCAAACTTGGGGAAATTCAGGCGTCAAATTGAAAAAGCCAGCGCTAATGAATAGAAAACATGCCAATCTTGAGCGTAAATTCGGTCAAAAGCTTCGTCCCGCCGCATCTTGCATGCTGGAAATCGTTGGAGCCGCCTTCGCTGGTAAATCCAGAAATCGGCATCCGTCACGAAGGAGAAGCGGTGTCAAAAATGCGGTTTCCGCACCTGCTACGGCAGGTCAATAGCGATTTTCATATGGCCAATGGGTCGCGCGTCGAAGTGAGTGATTGGCAAATTTTTATATTATTTTATTTTTCTCCCATACTGCGTTGCCTCCAGATAATACAGACCTAAAATCGCTTGAGTGGAACGAACTTGTCACACTGAAGCGAAAACTTGCTGCCGAATTGAAGGAATTAACTGACAAGATTGTCGAGATCGACAAGAACCAGTTACGCACAATAGCCAACGGCATCAGGGAGAAGAGAAACGCTCTTGATGCCCACACCGGGAGGCTCAAGCAGTTGCGCTTAGAAGTTGATAAGCGCAACACCGAGCTTTTGACCGTAAGCGAAAAGATCTCTAAATCAAAGAACTTTCTTTCTATGATGGAAACCCGGCTTCCTTCTGAAAAGGAGGAAGAACTGCAAGCCATGGCCCAGAAGAACCTGGCTCTTGTGGACGCAAAGGATTACAGGAGCGAGCGTGAAAAAAGCGAGATCCTCTCGAGGGTAAAAGAAGCGTCAATGAAGATGGAGGCCATCAAGGTTAATCGCACAATACAGGAGCAGTACTCAAAGTTGATGGAAGAATCTGCAAGTATCAGTGGCGCCATAAAGCAGCTTGACGAAGAACGCGAGTCGCTGAGGACAGAGATATCGGAGATAAACGGTGATCTAGATATGTTGTACGATGCAAAGAGAAAGTGCGCGCCAGAGCGGGAACTACATCTGAGCAAGTATGACAACGTCGCAAATGAGTTTGATGCTATAAACGCGCGCCTTGACGCCATGTCAGAGATGAGGAAAAAACAGCGCGAAGAATACGGCTACGGCCTGCCAAGTGACACGTTGTTCAAAGTAAAGGAAGAGGCAAGGAAGAAATTGGAAGCAGGATCAAAGTTGAGCTTTGAAGAACTAAAGTTGCTGTACGGTGAAAAGGATTAATTTTCATCTAGCCTATCTTGATCGTTCATGATTAACGATTTTGCGCTGGCGTGTGCAATTGACGAATCCCCTGCGTACTTTACCTACCATGAAGAAACCATGCTCATCATTCAGTCAGCGCAGGACGCCAAGGGGCACGTGGGAAGTTTCCAGTTCATCGAGCCCTTTATTGAGGCCCTGATATCTCACGAGTCAATCCATGTCGTATTAAAAAGGTTTGAAGGGGCTGCGGTGTCTGATTCGCTTGACGACATTGAAGTTATTGTAGAGCACCAAGGCACAAAGTTTCAGGTTACGCTGAACAATATGCTATTTGCAAAGGATCACTGTGGCATCGTCACACCATAATAGTGTAAGATAAGAAAAAAGGTACGTTAGTTAGCGCGCACTACTTGATCTCCTCGGACATCTCAAACCGTATTATCGCCATCTTGTCGACTCGAACTGTCCATTTGCACCACTTCTCATTATGCTTGAAATGTGCGCTGGGCCTTTCTTGTTACTGGCGGAACCGTATCCTCCGACTCGTTTGTTCGGCCTTGATCCCAGCTTGTCACTTGGTGCTGTGATATCATTAGATTCCCTATTATGTTCTCCATCTCCAGATCCCGACATTCATCGATGTGTGGAACAGGCGAGTTCTTTCTAGTCTGCATTTTCAACGTATATCCTGTTTCCTATTCTATAGTTCGATTCATCAGTGCAGCATGGGGTGACGACAGTTTTGCTCCACACACCGGCACTCCCTCAGTCGTTTCCTTCTTCGATCAGAATACTCATTTGATCATTAGTTCAAAACCATTAGACAATAACAGAAAGTGACGACGTACTCGAACATCGAATTAATGTGGATTTCCGGTCGCAAGGCACTCTAACTTTGAACGTGAGAAGTATCGCTAACGCATCCTACAGGCTTTCTTCATCGACTTGGCAAATTCATGCAATTCATTCGTCATCTCTTTGCCGGATGATCTTTTCATCCTTTCTATGATTGCGCTGCCGACAATAACTGCGTCAGCGCCTGCTCTTCTCATAGACTTGACATGTGCAGGGATGCTTATGCCAAAGCCCACCGCGACTGGTACTTTGTCGCCGGTCGCCTGCTTGACAATCTTCACTGCGTTCAGGGTATAATCATCAAACGACTTTCGAGCGCCTGTTATGCCAAATACAGAGACAAGGTACAGAAATCCTGAAGTCCTGTCAACTATTTTCTGCAGCCTCGTCACAGGCGTATTGGGCGAAGCAAGGAATACAGTTGCAAGACCAAGTTTTGAAGCTGCCGCGGAATACGCTTCCGCTTCCTCTATAGGCATGTCGGGCAGAATAAAGCCGTCAATACCGCATGACTTAGCTTGCAACATGAATTTTTCCACGCCTGCATGGACAAGGATGTTCGAGTAAGTCATTGCGAGCAGCGGCAACGTAGGATATTTTTTCCTTATACTTTTTGCAAGCTGTAATGCCTTTTCCGGCGTGATGCCTCGCTTGAGTGCGCTGTTCGACGCGGCCTGTATCGTTGGTCCATCGGCTATTGGGTCTGAGAATGGGATTCCAATCTCGATAGCGTCGGTGCCGCCTTTCACCAGAGCGTCGATCACTTGCCGCGAGGTCTTAGTGTTAGGATAGCCGGCGACGACATAGCATACAAGAGCGCATTCGCGCTTTCTTGCCAGCTCTCCAAATTTTTCGGTGATTCTATTTGGCATACTTTTCCTTCGTCTTTTTCGTGCCATTGTGCTTATGAAGATAGTCCTGAACAACCTGAACGTCCTTGTCGCCGCGCCCGGAAAGGGTGACTACTATAATGTCATCTTTGTCCATTTCCTTTGCAAGTTCCATAGAGTAGGAAATTGCGTGCGACGGCTCCAGCGCGGGGATTATCCCTTCAAGCCTTGATAGTGTGAGAAATCCTTGAACAGCCTCATCGTCGGTGCAATAGGCATACTTTGCGCGCTTTGAGTCCTTTAGCATCGAGTGCTCGGGTCCCACACCAGGGTAATCAAGGCCTGCAGATATGCTGTGTGTCTCTATTACCTGTCCGCACTTGTCCTGCAACAAGTAAGTGAACATTCCGTGCAGCACACCTTCAGAGCCGGCAGCAAGTGTCGCCGAGTGCTTGCCAGACTTGATGCCTTCGCCTCCTGCCTCTACTCCGCATAGCATGACATCCATGTCGTCAATAAATGGGTAGAACGAGCCCATCGCATTGCTCCCGCCCCCCACGCATGCAACAACTGCATCAGGCAGCCTGCCTTCAAGCTCTTGCATCTGCTGTTTTATTTCATGACCAATCACGCTTTGAAAGTCC
>CBQWHN010000003.1:0-24781 GCA_967728685.1 uncultured Nitrososphaera sp. | reverse complement strand
TGCTCGCGAACGATTCCTCCTTCAGCGAGCGAAGCGGGCCTGCCGGCTTTGCCGACATTGAAGGGCTGGCTGCCGGCTTTGGTACCTATACAGGCGAACGCAAGGACATCGGCGAGGTAGATGACCCGGCCAAAGTTGCGGTCCGGGACAGCATCGACCAGATTAGGGTAAAGCTGGACGAAACACTTCGCCTGTACAAGGAGGGCAAAGCTGAAGCCGCGCTCTTGACTTCGCGCTCTGCGTACCTTGATAGCTATGAAAATGTCGAGGTCCCACTCCGGCCGATAAACCCTGACTTTACACTTGACATGGAGATCAAGTTCGCGGAGCTTCGCAACATGATCCAATCTGACGCAACCTACGCGCAGGTAGAGGCAAAGATAATAGAAATCAGACGCGGCCTAGATGAGTCGGAGAGGATGGTATCTGGCACCGGCATAGTCGCCCCAGCAATCGCGTTTTCAACATCGTTTTCAATAATATTTAGAGAAGGCCTCGAATCAGCGCTCATTGTGGGCGCGATTCTGACGTACCTCGAGGCGTCAAGGAACGAACGCTTCAAGAAACATGTCTACTATGGCATTGTAATAGCGTTTGCCGCGACTGCTGTGACCTGGTTTATCGCGCAATTCATCATCAACATCTCAGGGGCAAGCAAGGAGCTAATAGAAGCCATAGCGGGCGTATCTGCTGTAGCGGTCCTCTTCTGGGTCAGCTTCTGGATACTGAACAAGGTTGAGACTAAAAAGTGGATCGAGTTTGTCAAGGCCAAAGTGTGGAAGGCAACCACTACCGGTAGCGTCATGGTATTTGTCATGTTATCATTTTTCACAGTCTACCGTGAAGGCTTTGAAACCGTGCTCTTTTATCAGGCCATCATCTCGTTTGCAAAGTACATGGAGTGGTACGTGGTAGCGGGTTTGGTCGCCGGCCTTGTAGCGATAACCGGTATCACTTTTGTCGTAAGAAAGTTTGGCAGGAAGCTTCCACTGCGCGTGCTCTTTGGGCTCACGATGGGCATTGGTGCCTACATGTCGATAGCTTTCATTGGCAATGCGGTGCGCGAATTCCAAGAAGTGGGCTACATACAGACGACGCACCTGATAGGCACTGTGCCGCGGCTTGACATCAACACTGCTGCGATGACAGGCATTCACCCGACCCTTGAGACAATAGTGGCACAGCTCGTGCTGCTTTGTGTTTACCTCGTCGGCTCACTTTATGTCCTTGTCGTGCAGCCAAGGCGCAATAGAACCATTGAGTCTGCGAGAAAGTCACGCGTCGACCTAGCCAAGAAAAAAGAGGCAAAAGACGTACAATAAGGTTCAATCTGTTTATTAAGAGAGAGTTGCGTAGATAAGTATGGTTGACTTGATTTATGGCCGCGGCATAACAGATCTTATCCGCGAATTTCCACTTTACATCAGCATATTCAAAAGGATGGCTGCTTTCAGACTGTTTCACAGCAAGCAGCCCATGTACGGCTCGGTCGACGTCAACAATGTCTGCAACCTCCACTGTACCCACTGCTACTGGTGGCTGAACCGGAAGGAGGAGCAAGATATGTCTGTAGAGGACTGGAGACGCATAATCAAGGAAAAGTTCAAGAAGCAGCGAATTTTCGTTACCACGCTTGTAGGCGGCGAGCCCATGTTACGCTCCGATATCATAGAGCTCTTTTGCAAAGAAATGCCAAAGCGAGTATGTGTGGTGACAAACGGCACATACCCTCTAAAGCAGTACGACGGTTTGTACTTTTATTGGGTGTCTCTGGACGGGACGGAACAGGTTCACGACAGTATACGTGGAAAGGGGTCGTACGAAAAGACAAAGAAAAACATACTCGACTACATCGCCGGCCCCGGTCGACACGGCAAGCCTGCGTGGAAAGACATCTGGTTGACAATGACCATCAACTCGCAGAACTACATGACTGTAGAAGATCTTGTGGAGGAGTGGCGCGGCAAAGTTAACAAGATCGGGATCCAGTTCCACACGCCTTTTGTCAAGGGCGACCCGCTGATGCTCCCGTTTGGCGAACTACGAAGTTCGGTAGTAGACAAGATAATTGCGTTGAAAGAAAAATACCCGGATTACATCATAAATTCTGTCAACCAGATGTCACTGATGAAGGGCAACTGGGGAGGTGTCGGGACGACTCCTGTGCAGTGTCCGTCGTGGGCCATACTTTCGCTTGACCACATGGGAAGGACCAAGCAGCCTTGCTGCATAGGTAGCGCAGAATCGAAAAGCATGAAACCGATATGCGAAGAGTGTGGCCTTGGCTGCTACTCGGTTCTGGTGGCGCAGGGAATAAAGGGCAACTGATCCCGTCTTTATATACCGCCCGTCAGGGGCGAAGAACGCTTATAAAAAAGGAGATTTCCTATACGTAGGAAGAAAATAACTTGGCAAACACCTCTTTTAGGGTGCAGGCACACAAGTTCAGCGCAGACAACATCCAGACTACGCTTGTGTGCAGCAAGTGCGACGAAGTCTTTTCCAAAGAGTTTCCCCTTGATCTCGAAGGTCAGACAATAGAGTTCAAGTGCCCAGTGTGTGGAGTACCCGGCGAGGCCGACCTTCCCTACAAGAGCGCGGAAGAGAGGGAGGAGTTGGAAGAGGACTTTGAAGAGGTTGAGGAAGAGGAAGGCGGCGAAGAATTCGAGGAAGAATACTAATCTGTATGTATGATGAATGACTCTCAAAGCCTTATCTTGCATAAATTCGTAAAAAACTCATGTCGTGTGATTCTTGCGGCCATCCGAGAATGGCACACAAGGAGACTACGCTGTCGGTCTATTTCTGCAGCCAGTGTCAGAAAGTAGAGTCGCATGTTACTTTTATCCCGGAAAGAAAAGCTGAAAAATCAGACGGGCCTGAAGACATGCTGAGCGAGCTGTACTGGAATTATAAGGCATTCCGGCGTTCTAACATTCCTTCTACTTAGCCGCCAATTTGCAAAGCTGCGCGAGCAGCGCTGATAATTGGATTTCCGGGTGCGCACCTACAGCTAGACGATAATCATACTCTGCCATGATCGCCGCAAACTCCTCAGGCTTTTCTAATTTCATTTCGTACGCTTCCTGGTTCGCGTATTTCATGAAGTCAGTCTCGGACAAGCCGTACACCAGCATCAGCTCGAGAAGCTTTGCGCGGGCTTCGTTGAACTTGCCGGATAGCGCGAGTTTTAACACTTCGCCCACCTTTGCCCTGCCGGAAAGCCCCATCGCCGCGGTGACGTTGACAGAAGAGACTGAGCCCATGCCACCAGCTGCCTGCATAATATTGATTGAATGCCGCATGTCGCCACTTGTCGCGTCATAGATCTGAACAAGGGCCTTTTCATCAAACTTAACCTTCTCTTTCTCGCAGATCATTCTCAAGTAATCGACAACGTCTTTCTTTGGTAGACGCGTGAACCTGAACACGACGCATCTGCTCTGTATCGGTTCGATTATCTGCGACAGATAGTTACAGACTATTATGAAACGTGTTATCTCAGAACCTTTCTCTATCATTGCCCTAAGGGCAGTTTGAGCTTCCGAAGTCATCTCATCGGCTTCATCCAAGATGACTATCTTGAACAAATTATTGACTTGTTGTTCCCCTGTAACGCCTCTCCATTCTGTAAACCCCTTTACTCTATCTCTCACCATTTTGATACCTCGTTCGTCGGATGCATTCAGTTCAAGTACGTGATCTTTCCAATTCTCCCCGAGAAGCTCCATAGCAATGCATAATGCAGTAGTGGTCTTACCAACCCCCGCCGGCCCTGCAAACAGCATATGAGGTATTTCTTGTCGATTTTTGACAAGATTACTTATGCCCTTGATTATCTCCTTCTGGTCAACCACATCAGCAAGCCTTTTGGGCCTGTACTTTTCAGACCACATGAGGTTTGCCAGATCGGTTTTCTTGGCCGACATTGTGAATGCATTTTTCACTCAAGTAATTAAATAATTAATAGCTTGCTGCCTCTGGTATTACGAATTTCTTGGAAACAATATTTTTGTTAAGCTACAAGCTAGCTTTAGCTGCTAAAAGCTGATATATTAGTTACCAAGCCTTATCAGCTCCTCACCATGATAGACGGTGCGCACACTGAGCCTAGGATAGAAGCTATACAGTATGCTTATCGTCTGGGCTACTTGGCAGAAGAAGTAAGAGTGACCTACAAAAAGGATGTCAAAATGATTGTAGGCAGCATCTCCATTGACGCGAAGGAAGGTGACATGTCATCGCTCCAGCGCTGGGTAGCCAAAATTCTTGCAGAACAAGATGCAGTTGAGATCCAATCAAATGGCTCTGCAAGCGAGATTTCACGGGCGATAAACCGGGAGCGAATAGCCAAGCCCCACGATCTGTCGGGCATCGAAGTCGACTTCTACGTCAAGGTGAACGACTATCTTGAGGGACTTAAGGACCGTGAGAGGGAAAACCTTCTTGTTTCACTCAATACATTTGTTGCCTCGCGGCTTGAAAAAATTGTCAAGCTGGCGGCGGCATCGCCACTGTCGCCGGAGCTTGAATCCAAATTGTCGGCCGAAGAAAAAGAGTTGTACATCTTGGTAAACAGCGCATCTTCAAGATTCAGAAAGGGAGTGCTGATGAAATTTGGCTGAACAGCAGACTGCAGCCGCCCTAACAGACCAGCTCAAGGGTTTTCTGAGAGCGTTCAAGGACAGGGATGGCAATTACAAGTATTTTGACAGGATAAACAACATGATGGCATTAGGTGCCCAATCCCTCATAGTCGACTACATCGATTTTGATTCTCTCAACCCTGAACTTGCAAAACGAATGACCCACAAGCCAGATGAAATGCTCGAAGGATTCAAAGATGCTGTATTATCAATTCAACAAGAAATTCATCCCGATTATGAGGAAGAAATCCATGATAAGATTCGTGTCAGAATCAGTAATTATACTGTCAACAAGGGTTTACGTGAAATAAATGCGGATCTTATCGACAAACTAGTAAGCGTTTCTGGCATGGTTGTTAGATCGTCTGAAGTTAAGCCGCTAGCAAAAAAAGTTGCTTATAGATGCACCGGCTGCCTTGAAATTACTCCAGCTGAACTGAAGGGGCTAGTTCTAAGAAAGCCGCTGAAATGCCAAAAATGTGGAGAAAGAGAGTTCGATATAGATCCCGAGGAGAGCATCTTTGTTGATTTCCAGATGGTCAGATTGCAGGAGCTTCCAGAAGACCTGCCCGCGGGCCAGCTACCGCACTATGTCGAAGTCACAGTAATGGGCGACCTTGTCGACCAGTGCAGACCTGGAGATAGGATAATACTCACCGGCATAATCAGGATAGAGCAGGAACAGCTCGCGCTGCAGGCCAAGACCAGCCTTTTCAAGCTGCGCATGGAAGGGAACAACATCGAGTACCTTGGCGGCCGCGCAGGCAGCAAGGATACTAGGACTCTTGAGCGAATAGCCATTAGTGCTGAGGACGAACGGCAAATTAGAACAATAGCAGCCAAGCCGGACGCCTATGAAAAGCTAATTGCTTCTTTTGCACCCCATATTTACGGCCACGAAGTGATCAAAGAGGCAATACTGCTTTTGATAGTCGGCTCTGTAACTAAGAAGCTCGAGGACGGCTCTACGAGAAGGGGCGACATCAACCTGCTCTTGGTGGGCGATCCCGGAACCGCCAAGTCAGAGATGCTGAAATTTGCAGCAAAGATTGCGCCGAGGGGACTTTACACTTCTGGTAGGGGCTCGACCGCTGCAGGCCTGACCGCTGCCGTAATCCGGGACAAGTCCGGAATAATGATGCTTGAAGCCGGAGCCGTAGTGCTCGGAGACCAGGGTCTGGTATGCATCGATGAGTTCGACAAGATAAAACCAGAGGACAGATCAGCACTGCACGAAGTAATGGAGCAGCAAACCTGCTCGGTTGCAAAGGGAGGCATTGTTGCCACATTGAATGCAAGGACCTCGATCCTGTCGGCTGCAAACCCAATGTATGGCAAATACGATCCTTACAAGAACATCACAGAAAACGTGAACTTGCCTGTGCCTCTCCTGACAAGATTCGACCTTATATTCATCGTAAGGGACACACCTGAGAAGGAGCGTGACAGCCTGATCGCAAGCCACATTCTAGAGATCCACAGGGACGCCGAGCACGCAGCCAAGCCTGCTATAGACATTGATCTTTTCAGCAAGTATCTTTCATACGCAAAGCAGAGCGAGCCGGCGCTCATGCCGGAGGCCATAGACATCGTACGCAGCTACTATATGGACATGAGAAAGGTCGAGTCAGAAGGTATGATAACAGTAACCCCAAGGCAGCTTGAAGGCCTAGTAAGGCTTGCAACTGCGCGCGCCCGGTTGCTGCTAAAAGACACGGTCGAAGCGGAGGATGCCCAGCGCGCAATCTACCTCGTAGACCAGATGATGAGGACCGCAGGCGTGGACGTCAACACCGGCAAGACTGATCTTGGAGTATTGTACGGCAAGCCCCAAAGCGTCGTTTCAAAAGAAAAGACGTTCATGGAGGTGTTCAGGGGCTTGGCCGGAAACGAAAACATCGACGTGGAGGACAAAGTCCTTGTCACGGAGCTAGTCAAGACTGGCAAATTTAGCGATGAAGAAGCAAAAAAATACATCCAAAAGTTCAACCGGGAAGGTCAGATATTTGAAAGAAGGCCGGGCTTTTGGGCCAAAGCATAGGTGCATTTTTAAAATAGCCGGTTTGCTGTATGTGTAAAAGTGTCAGCCGCCATAACCGATGGGGCAGTTAGAGCGCTCATTTCACAACTTGGATACCCTTTTCTGTACCCGCCTCAAGAGATGGCACTAAAGCGCGGCATATTGGAGGACAAGAGAATTCTCGTAACTACGCCCACCGCAAGTGGCAAGACACTCATTGCAATGATGGCCATTCTCAAAGCGGTGGAAAAAGGCATGAAAGCAGTCTATCTCACGCCACTCCGTGCCCTGGCAAGCGAAAAATATGACGACTTGAAGGTGCTCGAGAAGCTAGACCTTGGCGACAGCAGGATCAGAGTGGCGGTTGCGACCAGCGACTATGATTCGTCAGGAAAAGAGCTTGCTGGGGCTGATGTCATTGTGCTTACAAATGAAAAGATGGACACGCTTTTCCGGCACAATGTAGAGTGGTTGGGCGATGTGGGAATCTTTGTGTCAGATGAAGTCCACCTGATAGGCGATCGAGAGAGGGGCCCGACTCTTGAAATGATGCTGACAAAGATCCGCAGATACTATCCGCAGTCGCAGGTGGTAGCGCTTTCAGCGACGGTCGCCAACTCTGACGAAATAGCCGATTGGCTTGGGTGCGAGCTCGTGGAAAGCGACTGGCGCCCGACAAAGCTGGTCGAAGGAGTCTACGAATACGGGGCAGCCAATATGAGCGACGGAAGTAAATTCAAAGTCGAGAGCTCGGGAGTATCATCAGCAGTCGACCTTGCGATCGATTCCCTTAATGGTGGAGGACAGGCGCTAATATTTGCAGAGACTAGGAAGCGCGCTGTATCTCTCGCAACAAAGGCGGCGGAGGGAGTTTATAGGCTCCTTGACAAAGCTGCAAAAGAGCTAGCCGCCGGCGCGTCAGCTGACATTCTTGCCAAGGGTGACGATAGCGAGCTGACAAGAACTCTGGCGCAGCTGGTGGCAAAGGGAGCAGCATTCCATCATGCTGGCCTCGGGCCGCCAAGCAAGAGAATAGTAGAGGACTCGTTCAAGAAAGGCATCATCAAGATTCTGACTGCGACTCCTACGCTTGCCGCCGGAGTCAACCTACCGGCAAGGAGGGTAGTGATAGCAAGCATCTTGCGCTACGATTCTGACTATGGCGACAGCGTCCCCATAAGCGTTCTGGAATACAAGCAGCTATGCGGCAGGGCAGGGAGGCCAAAATACGACACTTTTGGCGAAGCAGTAATCGTGGGCGAGGCGGGAGTGAATGCTGAAGAGCTATACGACCATTACGTGCTTGGGAGTCCGGAGCCGCTGCGGTCGCAGCTCTCAAAGGACAGTGCGATCAGGTTCCACCTGCTCTCGGCAATAGTATCCATGCCGGGCATGAAAAAGCGAGAAATCCAAGAACTATTTGCAGGCACGCTCTTTGCACAGCAATACCGGAGCGCAACTGTCGAGTTCAAGGTCGAATCTGCGCTTGAATATCTAGAACATGAAGATTTAATTAAGTCAAAGAACGACCGCTACATCTCTACAGAGTTTGGAAGGCTCACGTCGCTCCTTTACATAGACCCCGTTACTGCTGTCGCATTCAAAGCCGCGCTCGAGCGTGTCGAGCGCGTGGAGGGCAAGCACACGATTGGATTCCTTCATCTGATAACTAGCAGCCCTGATTTCTATCCGAAACTCTCGTTACGCAAGAGGGACTACGAGAAGCTCAGCCTGGTTATGCGGGATCGCGGTAAGGAATTGCTGCACATCATTAGTGAATATGACTGCACGCGCAGTTTTTGGGCGCTCTGTGAATGGATCGAGGAGACAAGCGACAAGATATTGAGTGACAATATGGGGGTCGAGCCGGGTGACATGCATCGAATACAGGAGGTAGCCGAGTGGCTTACGCACTCCCTTTACGAAGTTGCCAAACTGCTCGGGCGCGAGGACCTCTTACCAGAACTTTATAACCTCCGTACCAGGATAATGTATGGCGTGAAAGAAGAGTTGCTTCCGCTTGTTGCGCTTGAGGGCATCGGGCGGGTGAGGGCAAGGTCACTTTATGCCGCCGGCATTACCGACGTTGGCAAGATAGGCAGGGCCCCGAAGAATAAGCTCGCAAGTATCCCAAAAATAGGGGCGGCAATGGCAGAAAAGCTAAAGGATCAATTAAAGAAGAGCCCGGGGCACCAATAGCAAATGCTGGACGTCGTGAATCTACTAACCTATGGCGCGGTGGTGTCGGCGATTTCATTTTTTGTCATCATACTGCTGCTGCCTGCAGCCATAAGGTCGTTAACCGCAAAAGGGAGACTGGTTCCAGACGCACACAAACAGGGCAAGCCGATGATCCCGCGGCCTGCTGGGCCGGTCATCATTGCGGGCATCGCGGCAGCGGAAATCGTGCTCTATTTGCTTACGATGAATATCGCAGTCCTTGCGGTGCTGCTTTCAACCGCGATAGCGTTTGCAGTTGGCTATGTCGACGACAGCAGAATGATGCCTGGCTGGTTCAAGCCCGTGGCGCTACTAGCCGCTGCGGTCCCGCTTGTTTCCCTCGATCTCTATGTCGGTGGAGTACACGAAGACTCGCTCAATTTGGTCTTTGGCAGAGTCTTCATCCCTCTGCTCTACATCCCGCTAATATTCGTCATCATGCCAATCACGGGCAACACGATTAATTCCATCGACGTGCTAAACGGCGTGGCAAGCGGCTTTATCATTATCGCGATGATCCCGCTTCTAACAAGCATCGCGATTTTTGGCAGTCATGAAGTATTCCTTGCAGCTCTTCCACTCTTGTTTGCCGCAGTTGCATTCTACAAGTATCACAAGTTCCCAAGCAGGATATTCCCGGGCGATTCAGGCACGTTACTGTTGGGCGCGATGTATGGAGCGTTGGCCATAGCCGGCAGCTCAGAAATAATCGGAGTCATTGCGCTCCTACCGGCAGTCATGAACTCATTCCTATTCCTTGCAAGCGTCAGGCGCATAGTGGAACACAGGCAGGTCAAAGCGCGGCCCACCATTCTCATGGACGACTTCAAGCTGGCTGCGTCTAAAGACAAGACCGCGCCGGCGACGCTTGTTAGGCTAATAGTCGCAGACGGACCGCTTGACGAAAAGGCAGTCGGCTTCCAGATATTCAAGCTGGCAACTTTTACTGCGCTGTTGGCATTTGCCTCTATCGCGATCCAGTACGCCATTTTGAGGTTGTAATAAATGGGGTTCGGCGATCTTGCCATTTTCGTTGTTGTTATGTGGGTGATGATACTTGCCGTCGCGGCGTTTCTTGTAATCTTTGTCGCGCCGATAGATGTGATCATGTTTAATGGACAGGCAGGGCGGCTGACCGTGTCTGTCGTGCAGGCAGCAATTGCCATGATAGTGATGGTTGTTCTAGTTTTTGGGCTCAGCAGGATGAAAAGGATTTACATGCAGAGAAAGCTTGGATAGTAAAATACTTCTATAGAGAGAATACAACACCGTTAAAGAATTTGGTGCAAGATTCGGTACTGAGGTTCCGGATTGATATTATTTTTGCAAATTTTATGATATTTGCACTGCGATCTCTGTTTATGGTTATATTGAACTGTGACAAACTAGTTATTTGAAAACCTTATATTGCAACTTTATTTACAACGTGGCATGAAGCGTGTAGAGGCAATCATAGCTGCCGAGAAGACTAGCGCTGTTAATGAAGCTCTGAAAAAGGCTGGTGTGGGCGGGACTACGGTCCTTGATGCAAAGGGAAGAGGAAGGGGCGAAAAGCCACAGGTCCAGACTGGCAGGGGAACAAAGAGGCTTGCTGCTGAATTTTCAGTTAGAGCTAACGTTATGACTGTAGTTGAAGATTCGGAAGTCGAGAAAGTGATCAAGGCTATACTCGACACCGCAAGCACTGGATCTGCCGGCGATGGCAAGATATTCGTCTCCACAGTCACTGAAGCGGTCGACATTGGAACAAAAAAGCGTGGTCAAACAGCCGTCATATAACCTATTTTTTAAAAAATTTTTTAGTTTCCCCAAGCATCAGCACCTCTGCTGTAGCTACCCTTATCACTACCGGTAGGTCGTATACTGCCTTGCCTATCGCCAGGCAGTGACGCTGTGGCAATGTTCTGACTATGGACCGAATGGTCTCATTGTCTGCCAAAGAAACTTTTGATATCTTGTCAAGGTCACCGTCATTTGTAAAATTGAAAAGGAAAATATTGTCAACCTGACGGTAGATGGCATCGCTTATTGCGTCCGGCTGGTTTGTGATAAAAGTAGTGTAGATGCCAAAATGTCTCATGCGGGTGATAATGTCCTCCCAATATGTGTCGCGGATGTAGAGGTGCGCCTCCTCCGCAAAGAGGAAGATTGGCGGGATCACCTGCCGCTCAAGCAAGTCGACGACTTTGCTCAATACCAGCTCAACTACCATCCTGCGTACGGTCGGTGAAATCTCCCCCATGTTGATTACCAGCGCCGCTCCTCCGCTTCCTGCAGAAATCACGTCTTCAAACTGCAGACCGCTATCGGCGAACAGGCGCGACGATTGCATGACGTGGTATCTTGAGACAAGCGCGTCGCGAACAAGCTCGTTGATGTTCCATGTGTTGACGGCGTTGCCTATCGCGTCTATCGAAAGCGACTTTTTGTTTTCAAGCCAGTCCCAAATCCGGAAGAATTCGCGCAACGACGCCGCAGGCATGTCAAGCGCGTTTTTCAGCATGCCAGATATTGCTCCCTTACCACAATAGTCAAGAGAAAACATCAACGTCTTGCCGGGCTCGAGCACCTTGACATGCCGGTGTAGGGACGAAGGGGTGCCGTCGCTGTTCCACCCGAGGCCACTGTACTCGTTGTTCAAGTCGAACACGACCACAAAAGCGCCGTGCTGCACCAGCGTCTTGACCAGTATTTTTGACAGGTGTGACTTGCCGGACTCTTTCTTGCCGGTGATGATTGTAAGCTTGCCGTCCATGTCTTCGGCATAGATTTCAAACTCTTCGCCATCGCCAGTCCTGCCAAGCGGTATCGGAAATATGCCACGCCTGCCAAGGAATGAATCGAGCTCTTTCATCGCAAGTCGCCTTATCTTGGACTCGACCCTTGATGGAAGCCAGGTGATGTCGCTTGACAGTTCTCCATCTTTCACAGAAGCTCTTATCTTTGCGCGAAATATCCTTGCGTCTCTCACAAGTCGCGACAGGCTGCCGATATTAAGCGGGTCGTGCAGGTTCTCCACACTTGAGGCGTTGACCACCTCTTCCTTGACGATATCCTCGACGAGCGCCTGCGATGATAGATATTCCTCGTCATAAACCTGCACTATCATATTCCTGCTTCTGTCCTCGATAAGAAGATAGTCGCCCTTTGCAGCCGTATCATCCTTCATCGCAAGCAACAACAATTCGTTTCTGCTCTTTGAAAGGATCTTCATACCGAGATCGACCCCAGCAGAGTCCTGCGTATGTCGTCAGCTGCTAACTCTGTCACACCATAGCTGTTCAGCACGTGGCTCCGCAGGCACGTTATCTCGGTGCCTGTAAAAGTGGAAATATGGTGTGCAAGCCTCAGCGTCTCTGGGTAGCCCCCTGCCACCGGGTCGTTGCCAAGCAACATGCCAAGCGATTCGCTCCTGTCGCCCACAATGTCTGCGCGAAGAACCGGGCTGCTCTTTTCCAGCTTGACCATTGAGTTGCTGCCGACCGTGTTCCTGATCAGGTTCCTGATTATCAGATCGACATCGATGTACGCCGGTCCCGGCACTTTTGTCAACGGAGTCGCAGCCCTGTTAAGCACCTTGAGATTTGTGCCCTTGCTAATTCCGATAAGCATATTCTTACGGAGCACGCAACTTTCCGCGATTTTCTCGATGCCACGCTCCCTGTCCTCAAACACGGACGCCTTGAGCGAGCCGTCCACAAGGATTATCGAATTCGTAAAATGGCTTGCAAGCTCCTTCTGCACAGCTCTTTCTGTGCGCACCCTTATCAGCCTATTTGCAAAATCATCGTCCAAGAGCACGAGCCTTGCCAGCCGCTCTTCAAGCTCTGAATCGTGGATCGAGCTTTCGCTGAGATAGAACAAGACCGGGCCAATCCTAAAGTGCATAAGGGCGCGACCAGCGCACGCGGTGGCGATGCCGCACTTTGTCCCATACAAGCTGCCCTCCTCAGTCTCGGCCAGCTTGACGCTGCTAGAATCAATTGCAGCCACAAGCGCGTTTTCCTTTATCGGACGGATTGTTGTCACCGTAGTCGTGCTTTGAGGGCTGGATCTCATGCCCCAGCCGTCAATCGGGATCATTTTTTTGTCGTCGCAGCTGAATACTATTCTCTTTCCTCTTAGCTCGTCAAGCTTCGGGTCAATACATCTGCTCACCGACTCGACTATTCCGAGGTCGCCGAGACTTAGACTTGCGCTAAATAACGGATTTAGTTGCGTGGCCATGTTGGTCAACGATAACTGCGGGCACGAATATATTAATATTGTGCAACATGCGCACTATGGTCAGCAACAGGTTTATCAATAGCCTGCTAAGGGGTGTATATAAGGATGAGCGAGCGACCCGCTGAGGAAGTCAAGATAAAGTTAAGGCACGGCGAGTGGGAGGTCGAGATAACATGCATTGAGAGCAGGGTCAAGCAGGTCGTAGAGAATGTTCTTTCCAGCCTTGACACCACCAAGATATTTGGTCCGGCAGTCCAGGGTCAATTCGACGAACTGCGGCGGGAGATAGAGTCGCTAAAGTCAAGGCCTAATGCTGAAGCCAGACCACCTGCGGATGTTGACTCGAAAACTATCAAGGGCGGGATGACATGCAGGGGACTTCTTGATTCACTTTGGCAAGAGGGTTACTTTTCAACTGAAAGAGCACTTGGAGAGGTACATGAAGAGCTTGGAAGAAGAGGATACAATTACGACAGGACGGCAGTTTCACATTCATTGGCAGACATGGTAAGGGAGACCATCCTGGCGAGGACTGGAACGATGCGAAACTTTAGATACATACAAAAGAGGCCGCTCGGGGGCTAGCCTGATTTGAACTTTTTTGCTATCGTGGAATTGAGCCAATGGATGCCGGCAGTCGAAATCCTGTATTTTCCAGGCTCTTTTTCGTCACGCGCTACATGACCGGCCTTGACCATTTCAGAAATTCTGGAGCTTATCGATTTCGGGTTTAGCGCGGTGGCGGCGTGCATTTCCGCAACCTGCATCGCATCGTCCTGCGCCCTTCCGAGATCTTTTGCAATCCTGGCTGCAACAAGTTGCAATGCCACCATGTCCTTGTCAGCCAATCTGGCATCAGAATCCGGGATTACGCGCGGGCCTTCTGGCGTTATCTTGATGAGGTGTGAGTAAGTCTCAATGAGCTCCTGCATGGCGTAGTTGAGCGAAATCTTTTTTGCAAGGTCCATTGAAGGTACCTGTTTTGCTAGAAAGCTCATGACAGAAGCCATGACCGAGTGGGCAGAGCCGCTAAACTGAACCTTGACATCGCCCACTGTCACTATGACGTTCACGCTGTCAGCCTGGCTCATTTTTGTTTCTAACAAAAGTGCCGGCCTATATATTGAATTCGTTATGCCGCAAGGCGCTGGCGCTCCTTGCTCTCCTTTCTTTTGTAGAGCAAATAGGTCGCAGCGATCAGACCTGCCGACAGCGCGACGCTTATCATGGTGGTGCTTGTGTCGCTGTCAACTGCCGTGCACGTGAATTCTCCGGTTGAACACCCGGCTGCAAAGAAAACGCCGTTCCAAGCAGAGTGTGTGACTACTGAAAACCAGCCCTTGCCGCTGACCCACGTTCGCAAGCTGAAAAAGAGCGACGGCAGCACGAAGAACAGGTTGCCAAACGCGAGGCTATTGACGGAAAGCGTGTCGGTGTTGAGCAGGTGTATCCCGACCCACACTCCCCCGGTGACGAGGACCGAGTAGGCGTTGCCAGAAACATAGAACGGGATGCCGAAAAATATTGTTTCCTCAAGCGGTCCTGCCGCAACCACTCCTGAGAGCGATCTCGGGATACTCGGCTCTTCGTGGCCCGGCAGAACCTGTTCTATAATCGAGGAGCCTATAAGAAGAAGGACAATTCCTATTCCGTGGTAAAAAAGCAGCATCTTTGTAAGGTAACTTATTGAGGTGTGCCGGTACCTGGACAGCCATGTCCTTGGATGAAAATCGGCCTTTTCGTCGGCGAATCTATCAGCCAACCGGCATTACAGTACCGCAATATCTAAAGAACCTTTCTCGCTACATCCAGTCTTCCCACGCCGACGTGTATCGCTGCACCAATGCACGGGTCGGAGGAGACAAGCTCATTGATTTTTGCGCCTGAGGAAGGCAGTCAACGAACAGCTTAAGCGGGCTTGGCACGCGCTCTAGCGCCATCATGTCCCTGCTGCATTCTTGTACAATCCCGTCGACGCTTTCGCTGTACATTTTTGATACCACGTCAACAAAGCTCTTGATCTCCCCTGCCGGTATGGACTGGTCTGCAAGCTGCTTTTCAAGGTTTGCAGAATTGACAGAAAGTGATTCCATGTAAATGTCCCTTGTGGATTTGGGTTTGTGCATTATTTGACCAGCTTTTGCAACTTGCCTTCCAGCATTGCGTTTATCTTTTGGCCGTCGGCCTTGCCCCGGTATTCTGCCATTGCCCTTCCCATGAGAGTGCTCCGTGCATTCATGCCTTTTTCTTTGACTATTGTAATGTTGTCATTTATTATCCTGTCAAGCCCCTTGCTCAACTCTTCGTCGCTTATTGAAGAGACACCTGCAGTCTTGATGGCTTCGTCAACGGTTCTTGCTTCATTTTTCATCAGCCTTTCAAAAAGGATATTTACAGATTCTTTGGCTATTGAGCCGCTGTCCAGCTTCGCGAATATGTCCTTGATCATGCTGTTTGTCAGTACTAATGTGTCAAGCCCTTGCCTTTGCAGGCTGGTAAAGTCTTCAGTTAATTTAGATGCGACAAATGTAGGCTGCACTTTTGTCGTACTGGCAATTTCTTCAAATACGGCAAGGTAGTCTGAATCAAAGATCTGGCTTGCTAGTTTCTTGTTGAGATTATATTTCTTGGCAAGCGAGTCCACTATCTCGTCCCAGGACCTTGGAACCTTATCTAAAAGCACCTTTAGCATCGAATCCATGACTGGAATTGTTGGAATATCTGTCTCGGGGTACATCCTAGCCGCCCCGGGCCTAGGCCTCAAAAACACTGTCTTGCCGTCTTGAGTGGCTGCCCGCGTTTCTGCAGGGACCCCGGTAAGTGCAGTTTGCAGCCGCCGGATTATCGCGTCGGAAGCAAAACTTGCCATATCCTTTGGGCCGCCCACTATGACGAAAGCGTCATTGCCGTCAACCTGCAATCTCGACCTGACGGCAGCGACTTCCTGTTCTGTTATCCCATAATTTGGAAGCTCGTCTGAATGGAACACGCCATCCAATTCGTAGAACCTCACAAGCTTGCCAAGTTCTTTCCCGATCCTGATGTCCGGATACGGCTCAAATCCTATCATGCCGGCAAATCCCGGAACCCTTATCGCCCTGAATAGACCTCCGCCATCAAGGATCTTTTTCACTATCTTTGACTTCGCCTTGCTCAAAATGTCGGTGATGTCTTCGATTTTGTCACCCACCTTACTGACATCAACTTTTTTTTCCTTCAATTTCTCTGCAATTACTATTAGACCATTCTGCCTCTGCATCTCATGTTCAATGACCCTGACCAGCTGGTCCAGCTGCTGCACGCCCTTGACCTCAACCACGGCGCCGTTTTGCACCGAAATGTTGACGTCCTGTCTGATGCTACCGAGACCGCGGGCAACCCGCTTGCTCGCGCGGAGAAGCCTGCCTAGAGTGAGAGCAACCTGCATTATTTCGTCAGGCTTGCCCATCACCGGTTCTAGCGCTATTTCTACAAGCGGCACGCCCAGCCTGTCAAGGCCGAATTTGCGTACAGCCTTGTGGTCATCGATCAGTTTGGCTGCGTCCTCTTCAAGGCAGATGCTCTGCACACCTATCTTTTTGCCTGCGACGACAAGGTGACCGCCTGACGCGACAAGCATCGTGCGCTGAAAACCAGTGGTGTTCGAGCCATCGATAACCAGCTTGCGCATGACGTGGATCTCGTCCATCACTTTTGAGTGGAGCGCCAGCGAAAATATGAGCGAGGTTTCAAGAGCTTCTTTGCTCACATCATGCGGCGGCTCCTCGTCAGCCTCCACAAGGCAGCTTGAGCCAAATGCTGTATGATATTCGACGATGCGCATCTTGGAAAATTCAAACATCGCCGCCGGGTCAAAAGCCCCAAGCTCGCTCCGGGTTGGGCGTAATTTTCGCACAAAGGAACGATCGTATTTCTGAGCCTCTTCGCAGCTGCAGTTGCAAAAGAGCTTGCTCCTTGTTGCTAGTTGCTGGTGTATCTCAAAGCCCACCTTAAGATCCAGAGATGCGGGATCAATTGTCACTGGGCTTGAATTTCGCCGTGCGGACGTATTAAGCCTTGCCTATATCGGGATGCTTGAAGAGATCTCGTTTGCAAGCTCTTCCTTCATTACCTTTTTGGCGTCCTGGCTATTTGCAAGCGCCCACATCGCCTTTACAGTAGCAGTCTCGGATATCATGTCCGACAATGGGACGACTCCAATGTCCAGAAGATCCCTGCCAGTATCATAGACTGTCATGCCGACCCGGCCCCAGATACACTGCGACGTCATGCAGACCATGAGCCCTTTATCAACTGCTTTCTTGAGAGCGGGAAAGCACTCTTTGCTAACATGCCCGAGCCCTGTGCCCTCTAGGATTATTGACTTGTAGCCGGCTATGGTCGCGTGCTCGATCAACTTTGGGTCAAAGCCCGGATGGTACTTTAACAACGCAACCCTGCCGTCGAATTTTGTCTTGGCAGCTAAATTGCCTTCGGATCTTCTTGTCAGCTTTATCCCGCTTTTCTGCATCTCTAGAGTATTATTCCTGACAAGCGCGAACGGCGTCACGTCTATCGACTCAAATGCATCGCGCCTGCTCGTATGGTTCTTTCTTACTCTTGTCCCGATGTGGCAGGCGACCACGTCGTCCGAAGTGCCACCGTGCATAGCCACGAATACGCCCGCATATTCTGATTTCACACAAAATATCGTAGCTCCGATCAGGTTTAAAGCGGCATCGGAAGAAGGTCTATCAGACGACCGCTGCGCTCCAACAAGCACAACCGGGATTCGCACGCCCTGAAGGGCAAAAGAAAGGGCAGCTGCAGTATAGTGCATGGTATCTGTGCCGTGCGACACGACAACGCCGAGATACTTGCCGCTCTTTACTTTTTCAACGATCTTGTCAGCTATCATTGTCCAGTGTTCCGGCTTTAGGTTCTCGCTGTATTCGTTCAGCAGCACTTCGGGGTCTATCGAGGCGTGATTAGCAAGCTCGGGCACGGATGCATAGAGTTCTGAAGCCGAAAGGGCTGCATGCACGCCCCCTGTGCGGTAGTCTATCTTGCTGGATATCGTCCCTCCTGTGCTGATCAACGCTATTTTCGGAAGGCTCTTGTTTTCAGTGATTTCCGGAACCTTGGCGACAGTTGCGGGTTCGCTTTTTGGCAATTTTTTAATCGACCTTATCTTGTTGACCTGAATGCCGGTGTTGTAGCCGCTCTTTAGCTTGATAGAAATATAATCTTCGCTGGCAGATTCATAGCGAGGCATCAATATCCCGGACATCTCGCCGTCCTCGATCACGACATTTATGCTGTCACCCACAGACACGCCGTGCTTTGACAATAGGTTGAGACCGGCTCCTCTGTAGCCGTCACTATTGGGCTTTGCCAACGCCTTGAAAGGCGATTGCTGAATATATTAACAATTAGCCGCGCTCGGTTATGGCGATGTTCCTTGATTCTAGAATATTCAGGATCGCCCCTTCAATGTCCCGCTCGGTAATGTAGCCGAAGTCCCATGCGTCGATAAAGTTACGGAACTCTCCCTCGAGCGTCTTGGCGGTGTCTTGGAACTCGACCATCCTGTCAAGCGAGTCGGGCGACCTGAAGCCCTTTGCCACCATTATCGGGCAGCGCTGGTCACCACCAATTGGGATGTACCACGCGTTCTTGACGAACCTGTACCGGCGGTCAGAAATCATTGTGTACATACGCATCAGCTCTTCATTATTGAGCTTTTGCAGGTCGATAAACCATGGTTCGGCAATGAAACTGACCGCTAAATGACCTTCGACTTTGTAGCCCTTCCTGCCACCAAACAACGCTATTCTGTGGGTGCCCAGCTAGAAATATGTTTTTCAATGGTGGCAACGTTCGGCGATTGCCTTAACCCTCCGTACGCCGTTTATTTCTTTAACTACCTTTACAACAGCAACAGGGACGAGGCTTTCCCATTTCCCGCCCATCGCCATTCTGCTTCTTATCTCTGTGGCCTTCATATCGCCTCGGTCGATCAGCGGCGCCTCAATAGTCTTGACCCCCCTTTCCTGGAACAACATGATGGTGAACGAGTCATTGGCAAACACGACATCATATTTCGGCACCAGCACATCCACGTATCTGGTCCAGAGCGAATGTACGTCGACGTCGGGGACCGGTATTATCAGTATCTTACCCGCGTCGACTTTTTCAGAGTCGAGCGACTCCTTAATCATCCTGATCCGTTCACCTGCAGTGAACGGATTTTTGGGCTCATGGCTCTTTTGCGCACTTCCGACCACGATTACCAATAGATCTACCTTCGACAGCGCAAACTTGGCAGTCGCAAGGTGGCCCTTGTGGAAGGGCTGGAACCGGCCGATAAAAAGCCCGGTGGTCACACAAAGTATGCTGCTAGTGACCTATTTTAAACATATTTAAGCAAAGTTACAATCGTTACGAACAGTGACATTACCGGTCATGATCGACGGCTCTCAGGGCGAGGGCGGCGGTCAGATACTGCGCACCGCAATTTCGCTTTCAGCGATTACTGGCAAGCCGGTTAGAGTTACCAACATCCGCGCTAAGCGGAAAAACCCTGGCCTTCGACCGCAGCACATGACCGGCATTAAGATACTTGGAAACCTTTTCCAAGCAAGTGTTGAAAACCTGAAGGTAGGGGCGGAATGGGTAACGTTTGCACCATCCGACAAATTCGAAGGGGGTTCCGTCAAGGTCGACATTGGCACCGCAGGCAGCATTCCGATGATATTGATGGCAGTTGTGCCGGCAGTATCCCTGTCTGGCAACAGCCTGCAGCTGGAGGTTACTGGCGGCACCGATGTTAAGGCAAGCCCGACTTCGGATTATGTAAAATATGTCGTTGCGGAGAGCTACCGCAATATTGGGATAAAATTTTCAATCGACGTGCTAAAGCGCGGCTACTACCCGAAAGGCGGCGGCATCGTGCATTCAAGCATCGAGCCTTGCAAGGTACCATGCACCATGGAGCTTCGGACTACAAGGGACGTAGCACCCAGGATCACGAGCGTATGTGGCCAGCTGCCCCGAAACGTGGCAGAGCGGCAGATATCCTCTGCCGTTATTGCGCTAGAGAAAAAGGGAGTCCGCTGTAGCAATTATACGGCATCGATTGAAACATCGATCTCGCCAGGCTCTTCAATCCTGATCTACTCGGCGTCCGACTTTGGGCCATACGTGGGAGGTGATGCGATAGGCGAGATAGGTAAGCGCGCCGAGGCGGTTGGAGTGGAAGCTGCCGAGCGTTTTCTCGAAAGCACGCTTGTACAAGCGCCGGTGGACCCCTTCCTGGCAGACATGCTTGTCGTTCCTCTTGCACTAGCCAAGGGAAGATCGAAATACAGGACTGCTCGAGCGACAGGACACCTTCATACAAACTTACAGGTTGCAAACATGTTGGTCGGATGCAAATACAACATAGAACGGCAAGACAAAACCTATGTCGTCACGATAGAAGGCTAGATGCCTCCGTCAAGCAGTGCTGCCAACAGCAAGATGATAATTGACAAAACAACGATTATTTCGCCAAGAACAATTATCTTTGTCCTTACCGACTGGACATAGATGTTGCCGCCCTGTCCTGACAATATCTTGCGCTCCATGTCTGCGTTCAGCAGCCTGATATGCACGACGTACGTCGCCACGGTGGCTATCACAAAGATGATTTTTGTCAACAAGATCATGCCGTAGGTCGTTTCAAGGAGTGCGCCAGCATCGCCAATAAACATGCGCGAATTGTAGATGCCACTTGCTATCAGTATTCCAAATGCCGGCACAGTTATCTTGTTGAAGCGTCGGCCGACCTTGACCATAAGCGCTACAAGCTCTTCAAGAGACTTTGTGTGCGACTTTAGCACCGGCACGAGGACGACCCCGATAAAGATCGAGCCCCCGACCCATATCGAGGCGCATATCAGGTGCACCCATGTGACGAGACTATCAGCAAGAGTCATTGTCATTTTCACATTTGCGTGATATATTATCGATGCTGTCCTCCCAGAAAGGTTTTAATCATCTCCGAGAGTCAGCTATGATCGCTTGATAATAGGCCCCAGAAGGGTGGCGCTAATTGGCGCTATCGCAGCGGTCGTCCTTACAATCATATTTTATCCGCTTCTCGTTGAAACACCATTCAATCCTGACGATGTCACTATCCAGCTCAGCAAAGTAACGCTGGTGTCGGGAAGTCAAGGTGATCAAAAGCTCGACCTCAGTATTGCGCTCAACATTACCAACACGAGCGACTATACGCTCACCACATCAAAGATTGAATATGAGCTATCTGCAGACGATGCTTCCGTCGGGACAGACATTATATCGTACGAAGATATACCACCTAATGGCAGGCCGGCATTCTTTCCAAACCAGTCGGTGATAATAACAGATGCATTTACACTCGAATATTCTGACGAGCGCGCAGATTTATTCAACAAAATCCTGAACGGTAGTGATGACCTGAGCTGGAAAATCACGGGTTCAGCTACGATCGAGTCGGGCACCTCACAGAAGGAAAAACAATTCTTTTCTGAATTGTAGAAAATATGCGGTCACCGGGATTTGAACCCGGGTTACGGGCTGACTCCGCACGTACGTGCATGGAAGGCCAGTGTCCTGACCAAACTAGACGATGACCGCTTACTGTAGCCGACATTGTCAACGATATTAAAACTTAGTCCGGGAATATGACATTGAGCAATACGTCGACCGCCTTGTTCTTCCCCCGCTGCTTGTAGTATTCCAATCCCTTCTTGGGGACGTCCAGCGCCTTTTCCCTCTCTACCTCGTCAACCGGCCTATGATCTAGTGCGCCGTAGAATTGCACTCTGTAGCCTTTCATCTTTGACAGTACAGTGGAATTGAAGATGTCGTGCAGCCATACGGAGCCTATGAAATAGATGAATGGCGGATTGGGCTTGCTCTTTATCATGCCCACTGTTCTGTCAATGGTCTGGGCCATGTTTTGCGAACCCGTGTCAATTGCTATAATGTCCTGCTTGACTCCGCCCTGCACGAGCGCTTCTCTTACTTTTTCCGCCGGCACCGACTCGCCCACAATCATGACCATCGTCTTATGCCTATCTGGCTTCGATCTCATGACCATGCCGTATGTTTCGAGCCCTACCTTGACTCGCTCTATAATGTAATCCGGAAGCTCACTGTCAGCTGATTTGCCTTCGTGCACCGCGTACAGAACAATAAGGTTTCCATCAGTAAAGCTGTACTCGGACATCTAATACCACGTGGTTGCCACTTTTTTTGGAGCTGAGATCTGTCTCTCAATCTCGTCGAGCCGCTGGAGTGATTCCGGGATCTTTTGCAGGTCGCGGAACTGCTTATCATGCCTTATCCTGCGGACAACGCTGAGAACTTCGTCCATCGTGACCCCATGCTTGATGTCGTATTCAATTTGCTTGGCGCAACTCGACACCGTGCTATATTTCTTGTAATTTCGTTTTTCAAAAGAAGAAGCGTCAGGAGAGATGCCCTTGACAAAACGGACAATGACTTTTTCAACATGCTCAAGATGCCAGTCCTTCATAGCAAAATTGTTGGGCTTCATTAGTCCCATTGACTTACGTTTGAAGGCTATTTAATCCCTTGTCCGATTATGTCTAGAGGTAGTCTGAAAGCTTTGTTTTTTCCTGACCGGGGATTTTGGCGATCTCGAATCCTTCTTTGGCTTTCAGCAGCGACGCTGTCGCGTCGATGCCGACCTTTGTCGTAAGCAGGTTCGTCTGATCGCTTGACGGATCTAGGCTCGAGCCCTTTGTGTTTGGCATTATGATAAAGTCCTTGTCGGCCTGACACCTCGTAGCTATCGCGTACTCGACTGCAACAGGATTAGTGGGGTCGATGTCGTCGTCCACAACCGTAGCCATCTTGAGTGATGGATGCGCGGAAAACGCGGCCATGAGGGCGTTCTTGGGCTCACCCTCCAAGCGCTTTTTGATCTGTATTACCGCAACAAGCCAGTTGCTGCCTCCGTCGGTCAGATGCACAGCTTGGGTAGTCGGCACGACGTTCTTTATGTAGTCAAACATTTTCGCCTCGACCGGAAGGCCCATGAGCAGCCGATGTTCCGTGTAGCCGGGCAAAATATCATGGTAGATCGCGTTGTCGCGGAATCTTATTCTTTCAAGCTCAAACACAGGCTGCTTGCGCTTAAAGTCGTAAGTGCGCAGCATCTCGACCATCCATTCTTCTTGGGTCCTATCCTTGAGGATCCTGCCTTCAAGAACGATCTCGGCGTGGCTGGGCACGTACAATTGCGAATAGCTTGTCTTGGAAAGCGTGAACTTGCCGTCAAGCAACGAATTGGCTATTAGCATTTCGTCAACTCCGAACGCCGCCTGGTACGCTGCGGCGATGCTGACTGCCGGATGGACACCTATTGCAATCGCGACCTTCAGGTCTTCGCCGTGGTCACGGGCATGGGTGAAGCACTTGTGGAGATGCCTACCCTCAACCATCCTAATTGCCATGTGCCTGTCGTCCAACAGCAACAACCGGTGAGTGGACTGGTTCTGATTGCCTTTTTCCTGATCCCTTACAAAAACGACAGAAGAAGTGATGAAAGGTCCTGCGTCCTTTTCAAAATGCGTAACTATGGGGAGATCGTGAAGGTTTCTTGAAGAATTCTTTTCAAATGGAGCAGCGCCTTGCATCTTCGTCGGTGCTGACGGGCGTGAAAGTACTTCGGTGATGCGAGCGTGTATTGCCTCCTTGATGTCTGCTTGGTGTACCTTACGCGAACCTGCAATGGCAAGGTAGAACTTTTTTGGCGTGCCCACGACGTTACAGGCGACTCCGATCCTGCTTCCCCGCACTTTCTCAAAGAGCACGGCCTGTTTGCCGTCCAGCTTTGCCGTGACTGCCGCCAGCTCGAATTCTGCACTGACATCGTGCTTGACGCGCACAAGCTCTCCCTCGCCTTGGAGCAGCGACAGAAAGCCGCGGAAATCTGCGTTATTGCTCTTCATGCTTTTTGCTACCAACGATATTCATTACCTCTCCCATAATTGCTTTCATATCATCAAGTTGGAGCTGGCTCTTGATCTGAAGCGAGACTAGGCAGATGCCATTCATCAGGGACGATACCTTCTCTGCGACGGTATTGATAAAGATTGAATCATATCTGCTCGGAATGACCTTGGCCACGTTGACCTTGTTTGACGTGCTGATGGCGACGGAGATCGCGCCTATGCGTCGCTCGCCTTCATTTACTATGACAAAGCAGCCGTTCTGAAAAAAGATTGTCTGGAGTAAAAAATTGCGTCCAGTGCTAGAGCTGACGATGTCACTTTCCTTTACTTCAGGCTCATTATCCATTGGCTTATCTTACGCGAACAGTGATGGGCTTGACGACTTTAAGTTCCTGCTTCTTTGTCCTTGCCCTGAGCTTCGCCTTGTACTTCAGATTCCTCGGCTTTGTTCGCAGTCTATAGCCGCAACATGGACACCAGAGTCCATCCCACTTTATGAATATCTCGCATATCTGGCATCTCTTCTGTCCACTGGCGTACCTGCCAGAGCCGACTGGCTTTTGAGCCTTGTGACGGATGCATATACCTTTACAAGTCATTTTTTTATTTCACCCGGTTGATAACTGACTAGCGTACATGCGTTAGTTAGTTACTTTCCCAGTGTTTAGTACACACAATAT
>CBQWHN010000002.1:0-25133 GCA_967728685.1 uncultured Nitrososphaera sp. | reverse complement strand
GACGATCCGAAGGAATTTGGTGTGTGTGTCGACACTTGCCACTTGTTTGCCTCCGGTTACGACCTCAAAACAAAGGCTGATGTGTATAAGACGCTTGAAACTTTTGACAATATCGTGGGACTCAAAGAGCTGAAATTCGTGCACCTGAATGATTCAAAGTCGCCATTGGGATCAAACCTGGACAGGCACGAGCACATTGGCCTTGGATACATAGGGAAAGAGGGCTTGGCGGCATTTCTCAATCACCGAGCTATTCGAGGCTTGTCTGTAATAATGGAGACCCCAATCGATGAGAAGAGGGGAGACGAACAAAACCTCAAAGTGGTCCTTGACCTCATGAAATAGGAATTATTTCAGCCTGTGTGATTCTACCTTTGTTGAGCCTTCATAATATGTTACGACAAGGATATCTCCAACGCTGTAAGGACACTGCGGAATTTCTTTTGGCTGCCTGTCAGGAGGCTCTACCACGCACAGGTCTCCTTGTTTCAGCGAAACCACCACTTCTTGAGTCACGGTCTGCCTCGTAAAGAGCTGCGCAAGCGGAAAGCCCTGTATCATCTGTATAAGCATGAACGCCCCAAAGAAGGCAAAGCCGAAGAGTATCGCCAGCTTTTTTGTAGACATCCTCTCAAACTCTGACGAGTCAGACTCGAAGCTCACGTCGTTATGACGTGGGCACTTCTAAAAAACCTATGGTGCTACTTGGACTCTTCTACGGCTTCCTCGATTGCTTCTTCTTGCTCGAGCCACTCGTCGAAATAAGCCAACAGTAGATGGGAGGCAAGCTCCTCCTTGCTATGATCCGTCTTGAGGTGGATGGGCATGTAGTCCGGAGTGAAAAATAGGTTACAGATGTAACAGAACGGGTTCCGCTCATGTTCTGTCAGCAAGACAATTCACCTAGCTATCTGACTGTCAATATAAGAATATCGATATGTCCATGGTTCGACATTCACCGGACGCCTGTCCCTGTATCGCGGCTATTCTAGGTTCAGGAACATGTACCTGCTTTTGTGATCACCCAGCCGGCACCGGCGTTTTGCGATGGAGACTACGTCAATAATAGCAGCCGGAGGTGGCTGGGAGTTTATGCCAACCAGAATCTTACGTACCGCCTGGCAGATTAGCTCAGAGAGGCAGGGAATGACCTGAATATCCTGAACAAGGGAGTCGGAGTTCCCAGAAATCAACATACATTTTCGTGGAAGTAAATAAGTTATAAGTAGGGCATCAAGAATGTCTTGATACATATGGTCTTTGGCAGGGACATCAGGCTTTCCAGGATATTGAAGGACGGCAAGATGCTGTGCGTACCCATGGACCACGGCATAAGCAACGGTCCTATCAAGGGGCTAGAGGACATTAACGGCATGATCTACCAGTGCGCCTCTGCCGGGCTGACCTGCGTGCTTGTCAATAAAGGAATAATCAAGACCATGCCAAGATCGCCAGACATTGGTCTGATCGTGCACTTCTCCGGGAGCACGTCGATAGGTCCTGCTCCGAACAGGAAGATGTTGATGGGAAGCGTCGAAGAAGCGATCAGGCTCGGAGCCGATGCAGTTTCGCTTCACATCAACATCGGCGCGAAGGAGGAACCGGAAATGCTGCAGAAACTAGGCATGGTGTCTGACAAATGTGACGAGTGGAGCGTTCCGCTAGTTGCAATGATGTACCCGCGCGGAGAGAACATCAAGAACCCACACGACCCAGAAATCGTCGCACACGCGGCAAGAGTGGGAGCGGAGGCCGGCGCGGACATCGTAAAAGCAGTGTATACTGGCGATGTCGATTCGTTCAAAAGGGTGGTTAAGAGTTGTCCTGTCCCAATAGTAATTGCTGGAGGGCCCAAAGCCAATACCGACAAGGAAATTCTTGAAATGTGCAGCGGCGCAATGGCAGCAGGCGCAAAAGGCGTGACTTTTGGTCGCAACATCTTCCAGCACAAGAACCCGCCGGCGATAGTGCGCGCGCTGCGCAAGGTAATAATTGACAATAAACCAGTAAAAGAGGCCCTGAAGGAACTTGACTGACGTCAAACCAAAAGAGCTTGTAGTCAGGCCAACGGCAACTAAATCGGCGCTGCCAGGCTTTATGTCGAAGCTGAAAGCGAAAAATATCACGATCCTCTACGCGGACCCCAAGCTTGCAGGCAAGTACTTTCGCACGATCTACGAGTCAGAAGACGCCGATATGGTCATATGCAAGACATTCGATCAGATAAAATTACTCAGATCTTCTGGCAAGAGCCTCGGCTACTTTAGGAAAGTGTTCAGCAACGCCGACCTTGACGAGATCGAAAAGGCATCCCAGGCAGGTGCCGAGTTTGTCATCGTCGACGCGTCGGACTGGAAGATAATCCCGCTAGAGAACATTATTGCCAGACTGCATAGATCGAAGACTAAGGTCTTCACTACCGCAAGGAGTGCGCAAGAAGTCGCGACAATGTTTGCTATTCTGGAACTTGGAGTGGACGGTGTGATATTGTCAGCAGATAGCGAAGAGGAAGTTGACAAGGCAAGGCAACAACTGTTAACAGCGAGGTTCCCGATCAAGCCGGCGAAGATAGTAGAAATCAAAGACGTCGGAACTGGAGAACGTGTGTGCGTAGACACCGCCTCGATGATGGGGATGGGGGAGGGCATGCTAGTTGGGAGCAGGTCGAATTTTATGCTTTTAGTGCACAACGAGTCGGTCGGTTCATCGTTTACATCGCCCCGCCCGTTCCGGGTGAACGCAGGTGCGGTGTATTGTTATACGATCGCGCCGGATGGCAAGACCCACTATCTTTCCGAGATCGAATCTGGAAGCGAGGTTTGGGTCGTGAGCAAAGAGGGCACTGCGAGAAGGGCCGTCGTCGGCAGGTCTAAGATAGAGACGCGCCCCTTGAGGATGATACGCGCTGACATCGACGGCGAGACCGGCACTGTTATTCTACAGAATGCTGAGACTATACGGTTGATCGCTAAGGACGGCAAGCTCTTATCAGTGACGGCGGTCAAGGTCGGAGACGAGGTGCTGGGTTACGCCAAGCCCGCTTCGGGCAGGCACTTTGGGATGGAAGTGGACGAATATATCGTAGAAAAGTAACTAGTCTTCTCTGGCAAATGCCACGAATATTCTGTTTAAGCATGTCGGGCAGCATGGCCGGCCGTTGAACTCCGCCATGATTCCAGTAGAGACTTTGAATCCCTTGCATATGAAACAGTTCTTCTCAGACATTGCAGTAGACAAGAGGTGTACGTCAACCAGCATGCGCATTTAATCACTATTATGTAAGAGAAGTGACATGCTCGTCGTGTTGCCAAATGCTGATTTTGCAGACCTTACGATCTAGCTCGAAGGCGAGCTGACGGTGTAGGGTATTTTTAGCCTGTTGTATATTACTTTAAAGTAAGCGTGATATGGACAAACCAGACAAGTAGGCCGACATCCAGTAATGTTTGCGCAGGAACAAATTGTGAACCAGATACTCGCCGGAAACTGTAGAGATGTGCTTCAAAGGCTATCGGCGAACTCTGTTCAGCTGACAATAACTTCGCCGCCATATCGGAACGCTATAGACTACGACATGCATGCGTCTGGTAGCGGGGGGTACTATAGGGGCAAGCTGAACCTTGACACCAACGAGTATCTGATAGATATGGTAAACATTTTCGGCAACAAGGTCTATCGCGTAACAAAGGAGGGCGGATACTGTTGCATCGTAATAGCTAACGAAGTCGTTAACGGCACGATACTTCCACTGCCGCACATGCTGCTGTCAAGGCTGGTTGAGCCGTTTGGCAAGTGGCAGCTTCATGAAGAGATAATCTGGCACAAGGTGACTGGCGGCACGAACCGGTATGGGTCGTTTGTGATCAATCCCTACCCGAAATATTACCGAGCAAACATCATGCATGAATTCATCTTAATACTGCGGAAAGGCGATGTCAACAGCGGACGGACTCAAAGAAAAAATGCACTTCCCGCGACACACGAAGAGTGGACAAAGGAGATTGCCAACTCAGTATGGCACATCGCGCCCGTGCCTCCCGGCTACATAGATCACCCTTGCCCGTATCCGGAAGAAATCCCGTACCGCCTGATGAAACTGTATTCATATGAAAACGATGTTATCCTTGACCCTTTTAACGGCAGCGGCCAGACCACAAAAGTAGCTCACCACTTTGGGCGCCGCTACATCGGGATCGACTTGGTAAAGGACTACGTCAACCTCGCCAAGTCCAGAATAGAACGGGAGCCCCTCCACATACGCAATGAGGTGCTCATAGCCAACTGGAAAAAGATACCCTCGCATCATAGGAAAGACTAGCTGTTTTCATTAGAGGCTGCCTCTATTGCTGCATCATCCAAGATACTTCACAAAGCCAATAGATGGACTCTTCTAGGACAAGAACTTTGGATTTCTGGGAACACTAAAGCCTGAAGGGTCGCCGCAGATATCAACGACATGAGTCGATACGACGGCAACCATCAACACTATTGGCCAGCCGCCGCGCAGATCACGATGGACGAGTGTTACGCTCCTTCAACAGTCTACCAAGCGCTTTCTGCCTGATTGCCGTCTCGACATAGTGGTCATCACAGCCCTTGCATACAGAATAGATTGCCGCGCTGTCCTGGCTTGGCGTTATCACCTTTTGCCATCGCAGGCTAAAATCACTTTTTGAACAAATGACACACGCCTTCTTGCCTTCAAGGGCAGAGCCGTCTGCGCCTGTATACATCGCATTCATCTCATAACCTTCAGCTGCAAGTACTCCCCACTCTTTTGAAAACAACTCGGCCATTTCTTGGTCAAAGCCGAACGACTGAATGCGTGCAACGTGTTCCTCCAGAGAAAGCATGATGCATGTTAAATACCCGAGGGGTTAATAATCTGTAGGCGAGATTGTGTAAGCTGCCGTGACACACATTGGTTTAACTGCTATTTTCGAGAAATTTTTATCCGGATGCAACCACACACAAAAAAAGTAGTCATGATGACTGCCATCTCATTCGGCATAATCATGTTTGCATACGTGATTCCAATATACATAGTTCCGGCGGTTGTTGGTGTCTCGGGGGCTGCAAGGTGCACGGACTATGACTGCGCAAATGCAGCGTTCACAAAGTGTGGCGGTTATGCGACAGAAGAGGACTCGTCCAGCCCTACGGACTCGTGGACAAATGGCATACAGGGCATGCTCTGCATGATGGGCCTTGATACCGGCGCCTCAGTCAATGCTTTTGCTGGCCAAATCACCCTTAATAAGGTGTAATTGCTAAAGATAGCCATGTCGACCGCAGCTGCAGGTTCGAAAGGTCCAAAACAACACCGCTGCAACCTCTGCGGAAGGGTCTTTGACTCGGCCGAACTCCTCGATGCGCACAAGAGAATGGAGCACGGCAAGAACAGCTCGCCACCTGCCGGCGTGGGATAAAACAATTAATTTAACTAAAAGGGCATGATTATTGGCTTGTTTGCCAAGATTTGTGTGTCGATAGCGCCTGAAGATGTCCAGTCAATTACTACCAATGCACACCTGGCGTTCGAGCGCGGAGCTGACTATGTCGAGATCCGATTCGATTTTCTCAGGCCGGAACAACTGCAAGCATCGATCGACTCGGTAAAGGGCATAAAGAGCAAAGCAGTTTTTACGCTCCGATCAAAAGATCAAGGTGGCAAATTTGCTGGAAGCGAACAAGATCGAGTGAAATGGTTGTATAAACTTGCGGAGCAAAAGCCAATGCTTCTCGACGTGGAGCTTGATACCCTGCAGCAAAATGACGAGCTGGCAGACTTCCTTGAAAGGCAAAAAACGCCGGTACTTGTCTCATGGCATGACTTCCAAAAGACACCGTCAAATGACAAGATAGCGGACATACTGTCAGACATGAGAATCTATAGCAACTATGTCAAGATAGTCACTACAGCAACGAGCGTCGAAGATTCGCTGAGGTTACTGGAGATGTACGAAACGGCCACTGGCTTGAACCCGATCTTTTTTGCAATGGGCGAGGCAGGCGTGGTCTCCAGGGTAATGTGCACTGTAATAGGAAACGCGCCGTTCACTTACGCAAGTCTTGAGAAAGCCGTCGCGCCCGGTCAGCTTACGGTGAACCAGATGAGAAGACTTTACGACAATATGAAAATGTAGGCTATCGAAATACACCCACATCCTTGTGCCGTCCCACGCTCAAGTTCTTTCACGTATATATGGCAGACTGGCGGATATTCGCGTCTAGGCAAATTGCAAGGCTCGACCAAGACGTACTGCATCATAGGCGATCCGATTCAACATTCTCTCTCGCCAGGGATGCAAAACGCGGCATTTGCGGCGCTTGGTCTCAACTGCACTTACATCGCGTTCAGAGTTCCTGCAAGCGAATTAAAAGAGTCTATCGAGTCGCTGCGCAGCATAAACATTTCAGGGTTCAACGTGACCGTGCCCCACAAAATTGACGTCACGAAGTATCTTGACGAGCTGGACGTATCTGCGAAAAAGGCGAGAGCAGTCAACACGGTCAACAGCATTGAAGAGATATTGAAGGGGTACAACACCGACATTGACGGCTTTATTGGACCGCTGCGCAAGCGGCATGTGGACTTTAATGACATGCATGTACTGCTGCTTGGAGCCGGCGGGGCAGCGCGGGCAGTGATGGCCGCACTTTCACAGGAAAGTGGCATAGCCCATGTTATAATTGCGAATCGAAATACGCAAAGAGCAAACGAGCTTGCCAAGATCGGATCGGACCTTGGTCTGAGATGCGAAACGCTGCCGCTTGAAAAAGCTCAGGATGTTTCGCTTGAATGCGACCTAATAGTTAATGCGACAACACTTGGTCTGAACAATGAGTCAAGCATTATCGATCACAAGCACATAAAGAAAGGCAGCATCGTCTACGAAATTGTCTACCGGCCGGTGGTTACGGAGCTGATCGAAAATGCCAAATATGCACAGGCGTCCGTTGTGTACGGCTACGAAATGCTGATCGAACAGGGTGCAAAGGCTTTTGAGATATGGACAGGCATGTCGGCTCCAAGAGAAGCCATGAAAAAGAACCTCCTTGGATTCTTTGGGGAGCCGGTATGAGAAAGACAAGAGCGACAATGCATGGAGCAATTTCAATAGTTAACGCTATAGCTACGGGCAACGGCTCGTCGCTTGGCATTTCGCTCATGGTTACGGCAGAAGCAGAGCTTGGCAGGGGTCGCGGCGTCAGGTTCCTAACTGGCAGGAATGAAGATAGGCTTGTTAACAATGTCGTGCGCTATACCATGCCAAAAGACATGATCGAAAACAACTTAGTAACGATAAGAATCAAGTCCGAAATCCCTATTGGCTACGGGCTGAAGAGTTCTAGCGCGGTGTCAAACGCAGTGGCGCTTGCGTGCAGCCGCCTTGCAAGAGATGACATAGACGATAATTCAGTCATTGATGCAGCAGTCCGCGCATCCCTCGACGCCAAGGTCTCTATAACTGGAGCATACGACGACGCCACAGCCTGTTACTTTGGAGGCTTTACTGTGACTGACAACTATTCAAGGAGGCTCATTCGCAGAGAACCAGCTCCTGAGAACTTACATTCAATCATATTTCTACCACGCAATACTCCAAGAAGTGACGTGCACAAACTAAGCACTCTGTCGGACCTGTTCACAGACGCGTTCAGGCTGGCTGAAGCCGGAGAATACTGGAAGGCCATGAAGCTCAACGGCGTGCTTGCTTCTGCCGCGCTGTCCTCAAGATACGCGCCCATAATGGCAACACTAGAACGCGGGGCACTAGCGGCAGGAATCTCCGGCAACGGTCCGTCAGTTGCAGCAGTAGCGTATGAGGACGAAGTAGATGAGATAAAGTCTGCATTATCAAAGTTCGAAGGGAGGATCATAATTTCCAAGGTTAATAACCAGAGAGCAAGCGTGGAGATCCTTAATGGTTAGCATACTGATAAGAAAGTCCAAGATATGCGGAAGTGTCAGGTGTCCTTCAAGCAAGAGCTACACCCACAGGGCAATAACGATCGCTTCGCTTGCGGAAAGACAGTCGACAATAACAAATGCGCTGCTTGCCCGTGACACTCTGGCGACTGTTGCCGCCTGCCAGGCCCTTGGTGTAGAGATAAGGCATGAGGGCACGACGGTGCAGGTCAAGGGCAGGCATGTATTTGACCCGCCTGAGAATGTGATAAACGCTGAGAATTCAGGCACAACGATAAGGATAATGACCGCCATGTCAGGGCTTGTAAGAACCGGATATACAGTGCTGACAGGCGACGAGAGCCTCCGGAAGCGACCAATGCAGCCTATTCTAGACGCACTTGCCCAGCTTGGGGTTGAAGCATATTCTACACAAGGAGATGGCACACCTCCGCTCGTGGTAAAAGGTGGAGGCATCAGGGGCGCCACGACGGTGATTGACGGCAGCATTTCAAGCCAGTTCATTTCGGGGTTGCTTATCGCCGGGATTTACGCCGACTCGGAAATCGTGATGAGGATCAAGGGGAATCTTGTGTCCAAGCCGTACATCAGTGCCACGCTTGCAGCAATGAAACACTTTGGTGTGATAGTTGATCACAGCTCGGACATGCTCGAATATCAGATCAAAAACGCGAAATACCGCGCTACCAAATTCGATGTGCCAAGCGACTTTTCCACTGCTGCATTGATACTTGCTTCTGGCGCACTTGTTGGCGAGAAGCTGAAAGTAAATGGTCTCAACTTTGCGCTGCCACAGGGCGACTCGCAAATTGTCGACATTCTGAAGCAGATGGGCTGCCCGATAAAAGTCGATAAGAGGAAGGGTGAAGTGGTGGTCCAGAAAGCTGACGAACTGGAAGGGGGCGACTTTAACCTAAGCGACACGCCGGATCTGTTGCCGGTTGTCTCGATATTGGCACTCAAAGCAAATACACCTGTCACGATAACCGGTGTCGCACATGCAAGAGTAAAAGAGACAGACAGGGTTGCAAATATCGCCTCAGAGCTAGTAAAGTTTGGGGTGCGTATCAAGGAATTCCACGATGGACTAAAGATAACGCCGCTCAGGACACTGAAAAACGCATCACTTGAGGCGTACAATGACCACCGGCTCTTTATGGCGTTCACAATCGCGTCAATGATGACTGAAAAGTCCGCAGTGGCCGGCGCGGAGTCGGTGGACGTCTCGTACCCGAACTTCATTCAGGACATGAAAGATCTTGGGGCTAGAATCTCGCCGGCGCCTGACAGAGAATAACAAAAAGACAATATATAGAACTGGCTCAAGTGCACCTAGTGATGGGTGGCAGTATTATAGGCGAGCGGTTTGTCGCCATGAGCTTTGGGGAAAGCCACGGAATGTGTGTAGGAATAGTTGTGGACGGATGTCCGGCAGGTCTACCTTTAAATGAGTCTGACATACAGGGGCTGCTCGATCTAAGAAAGCCGGGCCAGTCAGTTGTCACAACCCAGCGGAAAGAAGAAGACAAGGTAGAAATTATTTCCGGCGTTTTCAACAACCATACCACAGGTGCCCCCATCTGCATGCTTATATGGAACAAGGATCCTGATGCTCGACCATACGAGATTATAAAGAACATCCCACGCCCGGGCCATGCCGACTATCCGGCAATGATAAAGTATGGTGGCTTTGCAGACTACCGCGGAGGCGGCAGGTTTTCCGGCAGGCTCACTGCAACGCTGGTAATGGCCGGAGCCGTTGCTGCCAAGCTGCTGAGGAAGACACTTGGTATCGAAACAGTAGCATACACTACAGAGATCGGCACCGTCAAGGCTAACAACATCACGTCGGCCAACATTGCCACTCGATACAACAATGATGTCAGATGCCCCGATCCGGCGGCCGCCGAAAAAATGAAGGACATAATCCTGCATGCAAGGAAGGACGGCGACTCACTTGGTGGCGTCATTGAATGCACCACCACCAGCCTCCCTGTTGGACTTGGCGAGCCGATATTTGGTTCGCTGGAATCGGACCTTTCCAAGGCTCTCTTTAGCATACCTGCAGTCAAGGCCGTCGAGTTTGGCTCTGGCTTTGCCGGCAGCAAAAGGCGCGGCTCTGAAAATAACGACCCTTATACAATGAAGAATGGTAAGGTGGTGACAAAGACCAACAATGCCGGTGGGATACTAGGCGGACTTTCAAATGGGATGCCACTTTTCATCAGGGTTGGCTTCAAACCAGCAGCGTCAATAGCAAAACCGCAGGAAACACTTGATATTGCGAGAAAATCACAGGCGAGCCTCGAAGTGCCGGGCCGGCACGACCCTTGCGTCGTCCCGAGGGCGCCTCCGGTTGTCGAGTGCGTCGTCTCAATGGTGCTTGCTGATCATGCTATCATGGCAGGTCTTATTCCGCCCGTGCTCAAGTGATGGTGATGGGCAAGAATGACAAGCTGGAATCGTTGCGTCAGCAGGTCCGTGTCATAACTGCACAAATCATGCGTAATGTGCACCAGCGAACGGAGCTCGCAAAGCAGATAGGAGCGATAAAAAATAGCCTTGGTATAGACGTCAAAGACGAGAAGGTCGAGCAGGAGATACGGCTCATGGTGCTTTCGCTTGCAGATGAAATTGGAATGGGCCGCGACTTTGCATTGCAGTTGCTCAACGTTCTGCTCGAAGAATCCGAGCAGGTGCAGGTTCAAAAACGCTTGCAGAAGAGACAGAAGCAGACACATCTTGGCATATTTATGAAGGCGAAGCAGCTCGAAGCATCAGGAAAAAAGATAATCCATATGGAGGTTGGTGAGCCAGACTATGAGCCTCCTGCAATAGTCGGTGAATCACTTGTAGACTCGTTCAGATTGAGACAATATCATTACACCGATACGCGCGGAATACGAAAGCTGCGCGACGCAATTGCAGAAAAGGAAGGCGTTTCTGAAGATCAGGTGATAGTGACGCCTGGAGGCCGCTTCGCAGTTTTCAGTGCGATCACTTCATTGCTAAAGGCAGGACAGGAGTTGATAGTAATAGAACCTGCCTGGCCAGCGTACAAACAATGCGCCGACTTTATCGGGGCAAGGACCAAAGTCCTCCGGACAACCCTTGCAAACAAGTGGATGCCAGACATACGGCAGCTGGAAGAAATGGTGAACCCTAGCACGAAAATGATAGTGCTCAATTACCCAAACAATCCGACAGGCAAGATTCTTGATGGCAAGACGTTGAAAACAATAGTATCAATTGCCAAAGACAACAATCTCTACCTGCTGAGCGATGAGGTTTATGCAGATTACGCATTCAAGAAATTCGTCAGCATTCACCAATACGGCTACGACCAGAGCATTCTTGTGTCGTCATTTTCAAAGCGCTACGCTATGACCGGATTCAGAGTAGGCTATGCTGTCACAAACAAGGATATCATTGCCAAGATGGCCACGGTGCAGGCGATCGGCATAACAAGCGTTGCAGAACCGATGCAGCACGCCGCGCTAGCAGCCCTCAGCGAATACCCGTCAGAAAACGTCAGGATGATGAAAAAGAGACTTGACTTTGTTTGCGGCAAGCTCAAAGAAATGTCGCTCCGGTTTGTCGAGCCGGAGGGGGCGATGTACGTGTACCCCGAGCTGCCGAATGGCGAGGATATAAAGTTGGTTGAAAAACTCCTCGAGAAAGGTGTAGCTATAGCGCCAGGAAGCGGTTTTGGCGACTATTATAGCCAGTTTGTAAGGATATCTGCTTGTCAACCCGAAAAAATACTGGAAAGAGGGCTTACCATAATGGCGTCAGTCATGAAGGAGCAGGCGTAAATTGCAGGAAATAGCAATCGTCGGAGCCGCCGGCAAGATGGGATCGTGGTTAACCAATTATTTTGTCCGGCATGGACTGCGTGTGTCTGCGTATGATGTAAACAGGAAAATACTTAGGCCTTCTGACAACATCAGGATTGAAAACAGCATAAGTGCCTGCGTCAAGGATGTCGATATTGTGCTTGTCTCCGTACCAGTGCATTTGACGCCGCGCGTCCTCAGGGAATGCGTAAAAAGCATGAAGGATGGCGCGGTCATTTCAGAAATATCGTCGGTAAAGCACAGAACGTTCAGGACGCTCAGACAAGTGCCGGACAACCTACGGCCGCTCTGCATTCACCCAATGTTTGGGCCGGGCGCAAGCGGGAATATACAGACCAAGATACTGATGGTGCCTGTAAGGAACGAAGAAAGAGAGCTGAAAATCGTGCACGAGATGTTTGAAAATGCTCAAGTAAAAGTGCTTCCAAACGCTATGGTTCACGACAAGTTTATCGCAACCGTCCTTGGATTGACGTACTTTGTAAATGTTGTCTTTGCCAAGGTCGTTTCGGCAACCAACATTTTCAAGCTCAAGCAGGTCTCGGGTACAACCTTTGGCCTCCAGTCGCTTATCGCAGAGAGCATATTGACAAATGAGCCCGATCTTCTTGTGGCTCTTATTCGGGAAAACCCGTATGCCAAGAAATACATTGGCCAATACATGAAGGAAGCATCAGCGGTAGCAAAGCTTGCGTGTGCCAAGGACAGCAGGAAGCTGAAGGCCGACCTGAAAAAGGTCAGGTTAAAAATGGAAAAGTGGCAGGATCTCCAGCAGTCTTACCGACGCATGTACGACATCATTGAAAACCTGAAGTAAAGGAAAAATACGTGGAGCGTGCCAGTTGACTTATGATACTCTTATGGCGCGATGCATGGCTCAAGCCCTTGGCGGATTTTGACGTCGGGGCAGATAGGTGCAGGTACTGTAAGAAGGCATTTCACGGGATAGACTTTGTCACCGCGTGCGACTTTTGCGACAAAGGGATAATGCATGATGCATGTGCGAATAAGCACATACTTTCTGAGCACAAGAAGGAGTTGGAAGCAAAGATAAACTCACACAAGGACAAGCCGCTGCACGACTACCAGTAACTAGTCCGACGGGGGCCCAAGGTAATCCATCCCGGTGCCGCTCTTGCGCTCGCCGTCGATGGTCGACACGGTTCTCGTAGATCTTATGCCAGAAACCTTTCTGAGCTTGTTAATGACAAAATCCACAGAATTACCAACCGGGACTTCAACCCGTACTATCAGGTCAAATTCACCGTACACGCCCTCAACTGAAACAACTCCTGGTATCTGTGCTACTTCGTCAAGAACCGGCTTTTCCATTCCTGGAAGTGTGTTAATCATAACGTATGCCCCCGGCATGTGGCCATTTGTACCAGGCGCCAGATATTAAACGATATTGCCTATTATTCGCTTACCAGTATCAGCTTGTTGTTGAATTCGAACGCTAGGCTTTTTTGTTTTAACGCTAGGCGGATCCTATTTGCCTCTTTCATCATGCAATCTTCGTCGATATTATTTGTATGAATCTCAACACGCATGTATTTCGTTGGTTCAAACTTTCCCTCAAAATACCCATCAAATTCGATTAGAGACATTCCTTTGTACTTCAGGGACATGTCGCGGACTACTTCTAAGTAGCCTTCAACCTGGGGTAGGTAAAGCTTTATAGAATCATTTAGGATATCGACTTTAAATTTCTTCTCTGCCATGTTGGAGCTGTAACCCTGTAATATTATAAGACTACCTTTAAGTTGGCTTCATTGATCGACTCGACTCATATGCCGCTTCACCCTTGGTAGATAGAACTTCATCGAGTAGTCAAACATCACGAAATTCATTACAACGAGCTTTTGTGCTACACACTTTAAATGAACGTATCAAATAATTTTACGTTTCTCTCTTTTTAAAGAGAGGGACCAAAACGGGTGATTGTCGCAGGGAAAACCATTCACATTTAATTCATCTTCCTGCCATCTGGATCCATCAGTCGAGGGCCTTTTGAGATCCAAGGGAGCGATATCTGTTGACTCTGAGGCGACGGCTTATATCAACTCCGGGGCGATGCCATCTATCCTCCTAGAGTTGATTGAAAGGAACAGAATTGATACATCTTCAAATGCCGAACTTGTTGCCCAGCTAAGGGCAGAGGTAGACAGGTACAGCACCGAGAGGCAAAAGATAATTGAAGAGAATCTCAAGATGGCATCTCAGATCCGTTCGTATTCTCTTGAAGCCGCAACGCTGAAAGACGAGAATGCTGTCTTTGCTAGGTTAATCAAAGTCCTGAAAGCTGAAAATGCACACCTTCAGACTGCGCTACCCCCGCAAACGGCACACGGTGACTACAAGCTAAAGTTGTCGTTCGAGAAACTCCAGAAAGAATTTCAGGAGCTTAGGGCGCAGTGCGCGGAAGCATTGACGTCGCTCAAGATCCTTGAAGATGAAAACAAGGAGCTCGCGCAAGAGCTTGACCGTCTGAGGAGCCAGTCCAAAAATGCATCTGCGCCAAAGGCAGGATAGAGGCCATTTGAAGACTTATATGACACACTCAAAGTGAATTGGATTGATGGTTGAAAAGATGACAGCTGTCTGGCTGATTATTCTCACTATTCTGGTTTGCGCCGCGGTACCGGGAGTTTTGATCTGGCTTACGGCAACTCCTCACGCAAAGCTGTTGCTCGGATTCCATCTGACAGATAGTCTTCCAACTTACCTCGTAGTTCAAAGCATTTAACTTCAAGTTCCTCAGCTGATCTCGATGACGCTTGAAGGACCAGAGAAAAGAGGGAAGCTGCTTGTTTCGATGGGCATTCTCACGGCAATTGCTGTGGACGGCGGCTTGGGATGATGGCAATCACCGGTTAATTTTGCTCACCGATCTACCAGTGCACTGACAACCCGACAGAGCAGCCGTACCAGCTGCCAGTTCCTCTCGCCGTAAACTCAGGATGCTTTTCCGGCAACAGGCCAAAGAAGAGTCCGAATTGACGACAACTGCGTACGACCTGTCGACGCGCTTGAGGAAAACGTAATCCAAGTTAGGTACAACAGGCCGCACGAATTCATGCCTGGGCATTTTCTTTATTACCGGTATAGGGAACGACCTTCAAAACTATGACACCAAGGTATACATCACCGCAACCTGCACACAAACGGCAGCTTCTTGGAAATCTTGCTCAGGTAAGGATATTACAAAAGGATCGAGTTTACAAGCAGAAACTAATTATAAAATGTAATTTGATATACTGGAGTGAAAGAGCTTCGTACAGAGATCGAGATCAGCACCAACCCGGAAAAAGTATGGATGATTCTTAGTGACTTTGATAAATACGATCAGTGGAATCCTTTCATCAACCGTATAATCGGTCCTGCAAAGGAAGGCTCCAAAATAGAGGTTCACATCGAAACGCCCGGCGGCAAGAACAGAAAGTACGAGCCGACAGTGACAAAAGTCGAGCAGGGCCATGAGCTTCGTTGGCTTGGCAAGAGCTCGCTCCCCGGCTTGCTAAATGGTGAGCACATTTTCACCATTGAACAATTGCAGCCAGAGCGCGTCCGGTTAGTCCATCGCGAAATATTCGACGGGCTACTTGCTTCGCTTTTTGGGAAGAGTCTTGACACTGACGTCAAGAAGGGGTTTGAGGAAATGAACAAGGCCTTGAAAGAGAGGGCGGAACGCATTATTATTTAGTAATGAAAATAATTATTTAGGCGGGAGGCCCTTGGTACTGTGTGCCAAATTACTACGAAATACTGGAAGTGTCCACTGAAGCTACGAAGGAGGAAATAAAGAAATCCTTCAGGCATTTGGCATTAAAATACCACCCGGACAAGAATAAGAATGCGGAAGAGTCGAAGCAAAAGTTCATGAAGATTGTTGAAGCCTACGAAGTGCTTTCAGATGATCATGCAAGGAAGAACTATGACAGCAGCGCGTTACAACGAAATCCTGGTCCCACGTCAAGTTGGACGCCGCCGGCCGACTTTTCAACAGTTTACAGTTACGAAGAGATCAAAAGAGGCTACCGCCGAAGCAACATTGGAGGTGGCATGTGGGATATCAGCGACAAGGCCAGCCTTGGCATGTGGAAAGCCACTATGATATTATTCGCGTGCCTTGGCGCTGTAGTGATTTACATTCTGCTTTTCAGCTAGTGCTTGTGGCGATTCCTGTTGCGCTTGTGCTCTTCTTCCTTTATCTTCGACCTATCGTACGTGGTGTACCTGAGCGCAAAGAACGCCCCGACCACAAAGCCGGGTATCGAGATAATCAGCATGGAGCCGTCACCTATCGATAAGGCTAGAAGCACAGCCAGAAAGCCGGAGGACAGTGAAGCGATCATGAGCATCAGAACCGAGGACTTTGTTACGGCCAATTCACTTGATATAACAAGCGACGGTATAAGTCGTTTTCTGTCCTAAAGGAATAAAAAGGGACTGGATTTAAAGGCGAACAAGATGCGAATAGTCGCGATAGGCAGCCGGGTTTTTGTCACAAGTTTCCAGTTGGCGGGCGTCAAGGGAGTAAAGGCCGAGACGCCGTCAGAGGCGCTCACCGAAATAAACAGGATGGATGAATATAGCGGAGTTGGGCTAGTACTGCTGAGCGACGATATCGGCAAGGAAATTCGCTATCAACTAACAAACCTTAGGGCAAAAAGGCCGATCCCGCTCATCTTCGAGCTGCCGTCACCGGGAAGCAAGAAGGAAAAGGTCGACTACAGGGCACTTCTTAAGCAGATTCTAGGAGTTTAGTCAAGCCAATCAGAGGCGCCGCCAAACAACTCAGCAAATGTCAGTATTTTCGCCCATTCTTCAAGTGATTCCACTAATGCGCGGGCGTGTTCCATGTTACTGCCGCCTGCAACGACACCGTGGTTCTTGATTACGACAACCTTGCTCCCTTTCTTGAATTCATCTGAAACTTCCTTTGCGAGGTCAGCCGAGCCTGAGGGTCTATTTGCGATGACTGCAGGCTCGCCGACCACTATCTTCGCTTCTTCGATGACATGCCTGAATTTTGCAGATATCGAAACTCCAATTGTATAGGGGCTGTGCGTGTGGACGATTGCATTTATGTCTGGGCGAACATTGTAGACTCTCCTGTGCATGCCAAGCTCTATGCTTGGCTTGGCTCTGCCAGAGACCTTGCCAGTCTTCAAGTTCACTTTGACAAGATCGGCTGGCCGGATCCTGTAGCGCGGCACCTTGGAAGGTGTGATCCATATCATGCGACCGGTTCTGACGCTGTAATTGCCTGAAACGGAAGTGGTAAGACCCATCGCATAAAGACTCTTGACGCAGTCGACCAGATCTTTTTTATTGCCCAATAATATGAACTAGGGTGATGGATTATAAGAAATTATTCAGTGGTAGGCCATTCCTTTTAATTAAAGAGTCTGGGAGTTTGGCAGCTTGTTTGTTGCTGTCTGAGCAGAATCTAGCATCATGACGTTAGCAAGATATTTCATTGTAAGACTTTGTAAGATACTACTGTAGTTTCAATATCTTTGGCACTTATCAAACTTTTGGATAGTCTCGAACTCGAGAATACATAATAGCATGAAATCAATATTGAATCTTGGATGTACAGAAGGCAGGCAATAATGGTTCTAATTATTGCGGCAGCAGCAATGGCAGGGACGTCGATTGCGCTGAGCTATGTCGGGTTGGAAAAAGATACAGGACCGGGGCTAGGGAACAATACTGGCACGCCGCCTGTCCAGAATAATGGCACTGTTGGCAATCACAATGACACGTTCCGCGTATTACCTGACCCCCGACCCCCCTCAATTTCTGACACGAGATTAAAGGTTGAAAAGGTGATCGAGGGGCTAGCTCTCCCAACTAGCATGCAATTTCTGGATCACGACGACATTCTGATCCTGCAAAAGGATAACGGTCGTGTACGCATTGTCTCAAACGGTGTCCTGCAGCCAGATCCTGTATTTGATGTATATGTCGAAAAAAATAGCGAACGTGGACTGCTTGGCATAGCAGTTGAAAACTATTTGGGACAGTCAAAAACAGTTTTTCTCTATTATACCGAGCCGGCAGGCGACGAAATAAGAAACAGGGTGTATAGGTACGAGTGGGACGGCACAGCTAATTTTAAGAAAACGGCACTTGTGCTTGATCTTCCGGGCGAGCCCGGCCCAAACCACGACGGTGGCAAGATGACAATTGGCCCTGACGGAATGCTTTACGCCGTAATAGGCGACCTTAACAGGAATGGGATGCTCCAGAACTACAAGACCGGCCCCGAGCCGGATGACACATCTGTCATACTTAGGGTTGACCGCGACGGAAATGCTGTCAACGGCGCAAGCAAGTATTACGCGTATGGCATCCGCAATAGCTTTGGTATGGACTTTGACCCGCTAACAGGAATCCTTTGGGACACCGAGAACGGCCCTGCGGACTATGACGAGATAAACGTTGTCAAGCCCGGCTTTAACAGTGGTTGGGAACAGGTGATGGGGCCGATTAGTAGGGTTGGGAGGACGGTCAGCGACCTTGTGCAACTCAAAGGATTTCACTATGAGGATCCTGTGTTCAGTTGGCGGCAGGCCCAAGGGATAACGGATATTGAATTTCTAAACTCCACGAAACTTGGCAACAAATACGCTTACAACATATTTGTCGGTGACATCAATAATGGCAATCTGTACTTCTTCACTGTCGCACAAGACCGAACAGGGCTCGAGCTTGATAACACGGGTCTCGAGGACTTGGTGGCTGACGATAACAGCGAAATGAAAGCAATCACGCTTGGAACCAACTTTGGCGGCATAACCGACATTGAAACCGGGCCAGATGGGTACCTCTACATACTTACATATGGCGGCAACTTGTACCGGATAGTGCCCGCAAGGTAGTCCCGAAGTCTTTTCTCTTTATTACCAGAGTTGAGACAATGATTGCGGCAAAGGCAGCATCAACTATAAGTGCGGCAGCTGGAAATTTAGGCATGACATTAATATCTGCTATTTCCAGCTTCACGCCGTTATCTGCCAGTGCAGACGGAGGCTGACACTGACTGTGTTGTAGCTAGGCTCAGAATCGTCACGGCAAAGTCTATCATGCTTGTATTCTGCTGCCAATCGATTGTCAAGTGGCGATCTGGTCAAGAACGAATTTAGAATCTTGGCTTTGATTGTGGCGTCCGGGGGAATTCGTGTCGTCAACGCTGGCGTCTATCACTACCTCTATTGTGCTTAGCGCTTAATTCAGTCGCCAAGTCTTTGAATACATAATTGCTGCGTACCCAAAAGTGTTCATGATCTTATGGTAGACTATGAGTGTACCGCTTTTGATGCTTCTCCAAGAAATCAATCAATGTTCCGCGTCATTCGAACCGCATCTACGAACCCGTCCATCCTAAGTAGGTAACAACTGCATTTCGCAACGCTGCTAGGGGTGAATAATCTTATGCAACGGGGAATACTATTATGTAAGAATCCTGTTGAAAAATCATTGCTTAACAAGCTGAGGGATTCGCTTCAACCCACGATGACTAGATTGGGCACGAGCTTTGCCTCCACGGGTCTATCAGCGAACTTTTGGACCGGCCTTGCGCTGGCACTATCGATCGCAGCGGGGATCGCATATGCTTTGCCTGCCCTTGGTCTAAACTTCCCCTGGTACTATGCTGCAGTCATTGGCGGCGTGCTACTCTTGATTTCCGGATTTTTTGATGTAGTAGACGGCAGTGTTGCGCGCGTCACAAAGCAGACATCTAAAAAGGGTGCCTTTCTTGATTCGTCTTTTGACAAAATATCTGAAGTGATCATTTTCGCCGGAATCGCATTTGGTAACCTTGCAAACCCATACTGGTGCTTGGTTGCACTCGGATTGTCGCTGCTTGTAAGTTACACAAGGACACGGAGTGAATCACTTGGAGTGGAGCTTAAGGGCATTGGCATAGGCGAGCGCGCCGAGCGACTGCTGATCCTAGCAATAATAGGTATGATACCGATTGGTCCCGATCAAAGCCAGGGAGCTATGAACTGGGCCGTGATAATAGTTTCAATAGTGGCCGGAATCACGCTAGCACAGAGAATAGCGACGACTGCAAAAAAATTGTCTTCTACCTAAGCTTACCTGCGGTGCGCCTGTCAGACTCTGATCTTACCTTTACGATGCCCCTGTGAACAGCACATGATACACAATAGAACTTGACATCCGTAGACAAGGGTATATACGCGCCTGCCGCCCTCAGTTCTTTTGCAAGTGTCGGTTCTACAAGCGTTATCCTACCTGTCACTTTCTTGGCCTTGTCGCGGGGAACTAGCGCGCCACACTGGCTGCAATGTACTACACCCGAACTGCCCTTGCCGCCCTTTGACCGCCCTCTGCTCGCTCTCTTCTTTGGCATATTGCGATAAGGTCGTCCGCCATCCTTTAAATCTTGTGATCTTTTTCATGTCAAAAATACCGTTCGCTTGTTAGGAAAAATTGTCCACAAAGCTTATAGCTCCATAGTATTGCAAATACCTATACAGGGCAGTGCCAGTCCAACAAGCCGCCGTCCCAAAACCGGTTTTCGGGCTGCGCAAACAAGCCCTTTTATTATTCAAGGCATACTTTTAGGCAAGATTGAGAATAGGCATCGCCTCTCACACTGTGCTTGACACGATTATGACCGCGGACGGAACTGTAACAGAAAGCATTGGCGGTCCGCCATGTTATTGCGGCATAACTAGCAGGCGATTTGGCTTTGGTATAGGCCTTGTGACAAGGGTTGGCAGGGATTTTCAGCAAGAGATGCACAATATACTTCGCAATAATGACATCACATTGAGCGAGAGGCAGGTGTCGACCGCCCCTACCACGCGATTTAGTATCATTCCGGAAGGCGATTCGCGCCGGCTGGTCCTGAGCGCAAAGTGCGATCCGCTAACTGCCGATGAAATCAAGAACATGAATGTCGACTGCTGGTTGATAAGTCCGGTAATCGATGAAGTGCGGCCAGAAGTTATTGCAGCAATAAAGCAGAATAGGGGCAAAAAAGATTTCGTGATGCTTGACCCACAGGGCTACATGCGGATAGTCGACAGTGAAGGGCATGTGACGCTCAAGGACCGGCTTGATCTGGATTTACACGGTATAACTGCGCTTAAGGTCGATTCGCAGGAGATATCTGCGCTGACGGGCATGCAGGGACTGGATGGGATGCAGGCACTGCAATTAAGGGGCATCAAGTTTGTAGTATCAACAGAGCATCATATGATCCACCTTCTTTACGAAAAAACACATTACTGGATCAAGATGCAGGACATCGACACTCTTGACTCGACAGGTTCCGGTGACATTCTATGCGCGGCATTTACCTGTGCTTATTTGAAGGAAAAAGACCCACTATGGGCGATCTGCTTTGGCGTAGGTGCAGTTCGGGCTGCCCTTGAAACAAGACAAGTAGGCCTCGCCAAGATCCCGCAGATGTCCAAAATAGAGCAGAGTGCTTCGTACTTTTACAATACAGTTGGCTTTGAGCAACTCTCTTAGCTTTAAATCAGGCTGTCAGCAATCATAAATAATAGCAATGAAAGTGGCGCTTTCAGGCGTCGACTCGCGGGACGGGGCGCTCATCTCCAAGGTGAAAAAGACGCTTGAATCCCTCAATATCAAGACCCAGATAATGAAAGACGACTACCAGACCGCAAGGGAAGTCGATCTCGTGATGGTTGCAGGGGGAGACAGAGGTATTCTGGACTACTTCCACAAAGTCGAAACTGATTCTGCCCCAGTGCTTGGTATCTACGAAACAGACTCGACCGGCTTCCTTGCCCAGCTTGAAGTTCGCGACCTAGAGGCCGCTATGTCTAGGCTAAAGCGCAACGATTATTCTGTTGACAAAGTATTTCGCATATCTGTTAAGGTAGATGGCAAGCAAGTCGATCCCGTGCTAAATGACGTAGCAGTTTTCCCGAGCAAGAGCGCGACACTCATGGAACACGTCCTGCGCATAGACGGAAACGACATCTGGCACGACAACAGCGACGGCGTCATCATTTCGACACCGACAGGTTCGACAGCGTACTCTATGTCTGCAGGCGGCCCGATGGTACTACAGAAGGCGCCGGTATTTCTCGTAGTCTCGGTAAATTCTCTTGACAATACCCGCAGGCCGCTAGTGGTTCCAAACGACAGCAGGGTCGAAATCACCGACATCACTAGCAGGTACCATTGTGAAGTGGTGCTAGACGGCGGTCGCAGAATGCAGATAAAGAACACGCTTGAATGCTCAAAGCATGAGTTCTCTGCACGTCTTGTCAGGCTTGCCGGCGGCTCTTCATCAGCTGCGTCGCTCATGGCAAAGAAAGTACAGCTCGCGGAAGACATGCTAAAGATGCCGCCTAGTGCAAAGCTCATTTTGAAAACACTGGAATACGAAGGCGCTTTGAGCCAGAAGGATCTGGCTGCAAGGACCATGTTGCCAGAACGTACAATTCGCCTCTCATTAAGTCACCTTATCAATCAAGGCTACGTCAAGAAAAAGACGTCGCTTCGAGATGCCCGACAAAGGATTTATGAGCTCAAGATTTAGAGGCTGCCTTTACGAACGCATGAAACGACTGCTCTGGCTTGCCGGGGCGACTGTTGAATTCTGCGTGGTACTGCACGGCAAAGTAGAAACGATGATCTGGTATTTCCAGTATCTCTATTCGCCTGCCGCTGTCCGAGTGGGCCGACAGGACCAAGCCATTCTTGTTTACAAGGTCGAGGTACTTCTGGTTGAATTCATAGCGATGTCTATGTCTCCGCCGTATAAGAGTCGAGCCATACAGCCTAGCAGCAATCGTTTTTCCATTTATCGTAATGTCGTGGGCCCCGAGCCGCATTGTCCCGCCCATGTCGTGGATGTTGCGTTGCTCGGGCATAAAGTCCACGATAGAATTTCTTGTGTTTGGCTCAAGCTCGGTAGAATTGGCATCGCCTAGTTTGCAGACGTGTCTTGCAAATGCGACTATCGCTAGCTGGAACCCAAAGCAGATCCCAAGGTAGGGAATGTTGTTTGCTCTCGCGAAGTTCGCGGCGCCGATTATCCCCTCGCTTCCGCGCTTGCCAAAGCCACCGGGCGCAAGTATCCCGTCAAAATCCTTCAGCGCCAGTAGGCGCTGCCGACTACCATTTTCAAACCTTTCAGAGTCGATCCATTGTATTTCGACCTTTTTGCCGATGCTGGCTCCGGCGTGTGACAGCGCGTGGTAAACGCTGACATAACTATCTGGCAGTGTAACGTACTTGCCCACAACTGCAATTCTGACAGATCCGCCATACTTTGCAAATGACTCGGCTATTGCCTTCCAGTTTCCCCACCGTGGAATCGACCTGCGGAGGACAAGCCGCTCGGCTATTGACTTGAGCATCCCTTGGTTTTCAATCACTTCTGGCACTTTGTAGATCGACGGAGCATCGTGGCATGAAATGACGCATTTGTCATCCACGCTTGCAAATAGTGAAATCTTGCGCCTAGCCTCGTTGCTAAGCGGGGTCTTGCACCTGACTGCAAGAATGTTCGGCTGGATGCCGATCCTCCGGAGCTCTTGAACACTGTGCTGAGTCGGCTTTGTCTTTTGCTCGCCCACGACATCCAGCACCGGCGCCAAGGTAACATGAATGAATAGTGTGTTTGCCTGCCCTAGCTCTAGCTCCATTTGACGAAACGCCTCAAGGAACGGTAGACTTTCGATGTCCCCCACCGTGCCGCCACATTCAACTACCATGATGTCCAGTTTTTCGTCGCCCGCAATCTTTTGTAGCGCATTCTTTATCGCATCTGTAACGTGAGGGATTATCTGGACGCACTGGCCTAGGTACTTGCCTTCGCGCTCGGCTCTAATGACGTCCATGTAGACCCGGCCTGTGGTGATATTGTGCTCCTTAGTCATGGCAGTATCAATAAAGCGCTCGTAGTTGCCGATGTCCATGTCGCATTCGCCACCGTCATCTGTGACAAACACTTCGCCGTGAGCAACAGGGTTCATTGTTCCGGCGTCATAGTTGACGTAAGGGTCAATCTTAACGCATGAAACATTGTAGCCAGCAAGCTGGAGAAGCTTTGCAGTCGAAGATGTTGTCACGCCCTTGCCAAGACCTGACATGACTCCGCCCGTAACAAAAATGAACTTGCTTCCGTTCGGCGACCTAGCCTGCACATTAGGTTTTGGAAAAGCACCTTTTTAATCCTTTTTGGATTCGCCGGCGGTATCTTAATATGAAGAAAATGCATTATTGATATTGTTCTGACAAAAGATGCATAAACAAGATTCTAGCAAGCTGCGAGGTAGGTCGGCAATAGAGGCCGTCCACATCGGTGTCACCGGCGAAGACGAGGCAAGACTCGATGCAACGATATCTCGGCTTTACGACGTCGAAGGAGACGAGGCTGCAGAGATACATGCCAACTATCACATCGACAAGATACTTGCGTTGCTTGCCAGGAGGGTAAGGGAAAACGGTATGAAAAGACAGACATTTGCAGAGCGGCTGGAGTACCTTGATGTTTCCGGTACAGCACATCAGGTCGCAAGGGGCAAGCTGACAGAAATGGCGGCAGTCGAGGCCCTGTTCAGAGGCTTGTCTATGATAGAAAATGACGGCAAGGCAGATGACAGGTACGTAAACTTTTATGGCTGAAAGTTAAGCCGGCGTCAGCAATTTAGTGAAAAAGTCTTCGAGCTCTTACTCCCACACTTCTCGTCTATGTCATTCTTGCAATAATCCTGCGCGTCCAGATCAAACTTGGAAACTGCATCTCACCTTAGTATATGCATAGCTTCATTGCAGGTTCTAAAATAATCTCCGGATGTCAACTTAATATGTATTACAGATAGAGACCGGATTATCATTTACAACGGATTTCTACAGCTGACTGATGTAGCCAGTATCATTAAAAAATTCAAGCAACTTACTAACGAATTTGTTCTCACGGTTTATGCCATACATCAGATTAGCATACTTGCTCTGGGTTACCCAGCCTATTCCTACAAGGTCATTCAGGTTGTTCTTGATGTCCTGACGTTTTAAGTGGGTCTTTTTGTGGAGGACGTAAATTGTTGCCAGCTTGCTTTCTTCTGCAAGTGCCTTGATTATCTTGATCTTGCCGATGCTGCCAAGTCCCATCTCTATAATTTCCTTGCAGGTATTTGTTTCTGATATTATGTGTCGCCCCTGATCTTGCTCATGAGTACCGGCTCGATTTCCGAAAGCGACGCGCCATGGAGTCCGATTTCTTTGAACGACTTGATATCGACAAGCCTCCTTGCTTTCAGGTCGTCAAGATAGTCTTCAACATCAATTTTTTTCATGCCAAGTCGCTCGGCACT
>CBQWHN010000001.1:0-27235 GCA_967728685.1 uncultured Nitrososphaera sp. | reverse complement strand
TCGGCAATGTTGAGCGCTTCATTTATCGCGTTGACAAACGCAGGCCGGCAGTCAGGATAGTGTAAAATGTCGCCGGTGTGCGCCCCGTAGGCGACAACCTTGGCGTTTATGCTCATCGCCCACGCAGTGCCAATCGTTAGAAATATGGCATTGCGAACTGGCACCACCAGGCTCTGCGAAAAATCATGTGACAGCTTTTGCCCGGTATCTGTCAGGGCGTTGCTCTTACCATACAGCGACTTCATGAAGCTGATGTCAACAACATTGTGATCCTTTGCCTTTAACAATTGCGCGAAATAGCGCGCGCGTTCTATCTCGCGTTTTGCGCGCTGGCCATATGCAAACGTGAGCAAGTAGAGGTCATAGCCGTCGTTGGCTGCAAGCGAAGCGGCATAGCAGATAGAATCAAGTCCACCACTTACAATACACACGGCGCGCGGCTTTGCCATGTAGATGATTTGAAAGGAGCGATTATTTTGTGTATCTACAAATGATCTTTCTATGTTGCGGGTACTTCCCGAGAAGCTCGACCCTCTTGCCAAGCGCCCAGTCGCGGTACTCGAATCCAGGCGACATGGTGCAGCCAAGAAGGCAGTACGATTTCTTGCTATCAAGGGTTGCAGCAAACCATATATCGGCCTTCATGACTGCCTGAGACGCTCCGTCCCTCCCTATTTTTATTTTAGACAATTTTCCATCACCGTCTATCGCGTAGAGTGTGATTGAACCTCCCGCGTAATGGTGCCAGATCTCGTCTGACTTTAGCTTGTGAAATGCAGAGAACTGATGTCCCACGAGCATGTAATAGACTGCAGATGAAATACTTCGCGGCCCATCGTACCCTTCAAAATCTATTGCTGTATCAGACTTGTATGCTTGCTTAAAGTAGCCGCCCTCGGGGTGCTTCTCAAGCCCGAGCTTTTTGATCAACCGTGCGGCCTCCTTGTTCAACGCGCAAGTATCATGCTTGCAATTTATTAAATCTTGAAAGACATTAATGCGGGCTGGGCTAGAACAAGCGTAAATTGATTATCGGCTTGATTGGCAAAGCCAACGTCGGCAAGTCCACGTTCTTTAACGCAGCAACAGAGCTTGCTGTGCCTGCGGCCAATTACCCTTTTACAACGATCGAGCCCAACGTGGGCGTCGCTTATGCGAGAGTGAAATGCGTCTGCCGCGAGTTTGGGGTTCAGGACAATCCTGTACACTCGATCTGCATCGACGGCAACAGGTTCATCCCTATAAAGTTGGTCGACGTGGCCGGACTCGTCCCGGGTGCCCACGCAGGCAAGGGTCTAGGCAACAAGTTCCTAGACGACGCCAGGCAAGCCGACGCGCTCATACACATAGTGGACGCTTCAGGCTCGACAGACAGCAACGGCAAGTCGGTGCCGGCGGGAACGGGCGACCCGATGTTTGACATCCAGTTTGTAGAGGAAGAGTTCGACCTGTGGCTTGCTGCTCTAGTCGGCCGAGACTGGACGAAAAATGCCAGAGAAGCCGAGGGACTGGGGCAAAAGCTCGAGCAGCTGCTTTCAAAGAGACTGTCCGGCCTTGCAATAACGGAACAGCACGTGTCAGCCGCAATTCATGCGTCCGGCCTTGCAATGAAAAAACCTGTAAGCTGGACAGGGGACGACATACTTGCCTTTTGCAAAATACTGCGCTCAAGGGCAAAGCCTTTTGCGATAGCGGCCAACAAGGCCGACCTGCCCTCTGCAGACGCAAACATCGCGAAGATGAAGTCAGCAGGCCTTGAAGTGGTCCCATGCGCGTCAGAAGCCGAAGCGCTCCTGAGGAAGGCATCAAAGAAAGGCGTTCTGCACTATCTGCCCGGCGACAGCTCGTTTGACGTCAAGCCTAATGTTGCATTGAATGCGCAGCAGGAGAAGGCTCTTGACATTGTAAGGACGCTGATGCAAAAATATGGCTCGACCGGCGTCCAGGAAGCGATGAACATAGCATGCTTCAAACTACTGCGCCAGATCGCTGTCTACCCTGTGGAAGACGAGTTCAAGCTAATAGACAAGAAGGGAAACATCTTGCCCGATGTGAGGCTATTGCCTGAAGGGTCTACTGCCAAGGACTTGGCAGCGACAGTGCATGCTGACCTTGCAAGAGGGTTCTTGTATGCCGTCGACGCAAGAACAAAGCAGAGGATAGGCGCCGATCACAAGCTGAAAAGCGGCGACGTGATTAAAATAGTATCAGCGACAAGCAGGGGATAACAATGCTGTGCTTGGGGATTGAAAGCACCGCGCACACGTTTGGATGTTCTGTGGTTGACTCAAGACGTAAAGTGCGCTCTGACGAGCGCGATGTGTACAAGGCGCCTGACGGCAGTGGGATACATCCTAGGGATGCCTCGCGCCACCACATGGAGGTCTGCTCTGCTGTTTTACAGCAATCGTTGCTGTCTGCAGGCGTTTTGATGAAGGACATAGACATTGTCGGCTATTCCGCCGGGCCCGGGCTCGGGCCTTGCCTTCGCGTCGGCGCTGTCGCTGCAAGGACTCTGGCTGGCTTTTACAAAAAGCCGCTAGTGCCGGTCAACCACGCCCTTGGACACTTGGAACTGGGGGCGATGCTCACCGACGCTATTGACCCACTCGTCCTATTAGTGTCTGGGGGCCACACAATGATACTTGCATTCTCCCACGGAAGGTGGCGTGTCTTTGGCGAGACGCTTGACATCACTGTCGGCCAATTGCTTGACCAATTTGGAAGGACACTTGGCTTTGCGTCGCCATGCGGCGGCAGGATTGAACAGCTGGCAATTCAGTCGGCCGGTAAATACATGCAGCTGCCATACATCGTCAAGGGAAACGATGTTTCGTTTTCCGGCCTTCTGACCGCTGTGATAAAGCTTGCTTCCGAGGGGATAGAGGCAACTGACACATGCTACTCTCTCCAGGAGACGGCATTTGCAATGCTGGCGGAGGCAGTCGAGCGCGCCCTTTCATTCACCGGCAAGAAAGAGATGATGATAGTGGGTGGAGTCGCCGCAAACAAGAGGCTTGCCCAGATGCTTGAAGCCGCATGTTACCGCCAGGGCTCCAAGCTATTTGTGTGTCCGCTAAAGTTCGCCGGCGACAACGGCGCCCAGATCGCGTGGACCGCGATTCAGGAATATCAGAATACAAGAAAACATATCAAAGTGGAGCACTCGTTTGTGCAGCAGTCCTGGCGACTCGACACCGTGGACGTCAGCTGGCGCCAATGAGTTGCTTTATTTGGCGATCCCACTTGCCGTTGTTAAATACGCCGAACTTGTAAGTCTGGTCGCCGGACACGACGACCAGCTTTTTTACAATGAACCCTTCAGCCCTGACAGACGATATCTTTGCCAGCGGTACGTCAAGAACAATGTCGCCCTCCTTTTTTGAGAGGGTGGCCAACCTGCCCTGCGTCTTTTGGAAAACCAACCTACGGTCTGTAAGGAAGAGCAAGCCATTTCTCAGCTTATCCTCCGCGCAGTCTTCATCTCGAAGAACTTTTTCACCGGGTTCCGGCTCGAAACTCACCACCTTTTTATCTCGAAGGCCGAGGCTATATTACTATTGCAGCCACGCCTGTTGAAAAAAGGTGCAGAGGCGGATGTCTATCTTGTAAAATGGGGCGGCAAAAACGCAGTCTCCAAAGTGCGAACTCCCAAGCTATACAGACATCAAGAGCTAGACTCGGCGATTAGGAAGCACAGGACGGTTCATGAGGCCAACTTTATGTCCACAGCCAAGGCCTCCGGCGTCATGACGCCGTTTGTGCATTTTGTTGATCCTGTCAAGGCCGAAATAATAATGGAGTTTGTTGAGGGTGAAAATGTTAGGGACGCGATAACACCAGTCCTCTGCTACGGAATGGGCCGCTGCGCCGCAATCTTGCATGCAAACAACATAATCCACGGCGACCTGACGACTTCAAACTTTATTGCAAACAAAAAGCTCGTCTTGCTAGACTTTGGTCTGTCGTACTACTCGGGACGCATCGAAGACATGGCTACCGACATTCGATTGATAAAAGAAGTTTTTACCAGCGCGCACATTGCAGTCAAAAAGGCATTTCCACGTTTTCTTGAAGGATACGCAAGTATCGCAGGCATGAAACGGGCAGACAAAATCTTGGAAAATGTCAGAGAAATCGAGCAGCGCGGCAGATACGCCCGGGTGACTTGATATTGCGAGCTGCAACCTTTGTAAGTACCAACCAAAACAAGTACCGCGAAGTCCAGTCGATACTCTCAACTTACGGTATTGGAATCGACTTTGCGGAGTTAAACTTAGTCGAGATCCAGTCAGACTCGCTTGAAGAAATTGCAAGGGAAAAGGCAAGGAGCGCGTTTGCTCACGTAAGCAAGCCGGTGATCGTCGAAGACGATGGACTGTTTATTGACGCTTTGAAAGGCTTTCCGGGCCAGTACTCGTCGCACGCATACAAGACAATAGGAAACGACGGCATAATGAAGCTGCTTGCAGGATCAGTCAACAGGACGGCGTCATTTCGATCCCTCATAGCATTCTACGATGGCGAACGCCTGTCAATATCCGAGGGAAAAGTTGAAGGCAGCATATCCTATAAAGTAACCGAAGGCGGCTGGGGTTTTGACCCGATCTTTGTCCCAGCCGGCACCAGCCTAACTTTTGCGCAATTGAAAGAGAGAAAAAACGAGTTCTCACACCGTAAAAGGGGACTTGACAACTTTGCAAAGTGGTACCTGAAGCTATGACGCCGGCATCATGCATTCCTTGATCCATCTATCGGTGTAGCGCCCCTGGTTCTGCAGCACCACTATTCTAGAAACCTCGCTCTCGTCCATTATCTTAAACGATGGCATCCCTTCGCACAACTTCATTGCAAAGTCCCTCACTTCATGCATCTCCAGCATGTGGTCCTGCTCCAGCCGCTGGTTCGACATACCGATGTGCATGTATGATTTCAGCTCGATAAAGTGGGGGTCGCCCTTCGCCATCATTTCCGCAAACTCGCCCACAAAATTCTTGCTGTCGTTGTACCCCCTTATCAGGGTCATGCGCAGTACAGTCCTTGTATTGACGATGGCAAGGAAACGCAGGCTTTCCCACCATCGCTCCCATGCGTCTTTGTGCAGCGGTCTGTTGATCTGATGGAACATCTTTTTGTTGGATGCATTGGTCGACAGATATATTTGCGTGGGCAGCGCGTCTTCAGCGGTGAGCCTCCTGAGCATGTCCGGTTCCTGTCCGTTTGTAACAAGAAATATCGATTTTGTAGTCTTGAGCGATTTCAAATATCTTATCAGCTGCGGAAGCTTGGGATACATTGTCGGTTCGCCTGACAACGAAATAGCATAATGGGCCGGGAGCAATGACTCATCAAGCTTGCATTTGTCGTTCTTTGTGTTGCCGTAATATCCGTTTATTAGCTTTTTCCGCTCAGCCATCAATTGCTCGACTATTACGTCTGGTTCGTCCACCAGCTCCTCCGGCATTTGAAGCGTGTCGTAAAATTCGGTAGGCCGCCAGCAATATATGCACCTGTTCTCGCAATTCATAGCGGCCGGGGTCATCTCCATGCACCGGTGTGTTGAGATCCCGTAGAACTTGTGCTTGTAACAGTTGCCTTCGTTTGCAAACGACTTTTTTGTCCAGTGGCACAGCTCCACAGCAGAGTGGTTGTAGACGCCATATTTCGCTTTCTGCAGCCTTGCCTTAAGCTGGGGCGTTATCTGGATCAGATTGGCGATCGAATGTGAAACGTGCTCATCAGAGCAGCTCATCTCTTTTCCGGATGGGTAGCAGATCAGATTTAAATTTTGCACTGTGCAGACTGATCGTCATGGCCCTCGATACTGAAATGATAATGCAAGTAGGGCTCGAGCTTGCCGGTTGGAAGAAAATGCCGGCGGATAGTGCGGTGCACGTAAAGGGCAAGAACATCAGCAAAGTCTTGATAGCAATCGACGTTAGCACGGCAGAGCTTATGCTAGCAAGGCAGCTTGGGTGCGGCGCCGTCATTGCGCACCACCCGCTTGGAGTAGCCTCCGTTAACTTTTACAAGGTGTTTGACAGACACATAGACTTCTTGGCAGAGCATGGCGTGCCAAAAAAGATCTCCCGACAGGCTGTGGAGAAACTCAAGGAGCGGGTTGAGACGCGCAACCACGCTGATATTTACAGCGAAGTTGTCGGGGCTGCAAAGGCGCTTGGCATGCCGCTTGTCAACATACACCAGCCATGCGACGAATACATGCGGCAGGTGATCTTGCGCGCAATCAAGTCCGGCAAAACAGAATACGTGTCAGACATTGTTCGATCCATATCCAAAATACCTGAATTCAGGAACGCGGCTACAAGCGTGCAGGTGAGGCTTGGCAGTGAGAAGAAAAGAGCCGGCCACTGGGCGCTGGCGGTAGGTGCAGGCACTAGCGGTGGCTACCACATTGCAAAGGCGTACTGGCAGCACGGAGTTTCCACCGTTATTTACCTCCACGTCGACTACGGCGATCTAACAAAAATGAGGGAAGACAGGCTTGAAGGCAATCTCGTGGTTATGGGGCATCTTGCCGGCGACTCGATAGGACTCAACGGTCTTGCGGGGCGGCTTGAACACTTAGGCGTTGAAACCGTCCGCGTCGGCATCCTTGCAGGAAAATGATCTGGCGAGTATTTCCTGCCTCTAGTCTCCTAATCTTTTAAGAGAACCGAGGTCTTGAAAAGGGCAACAATTCCAATGATGCTAATCGCCATTATTGTCGCACCGTATATGCCAAATTCCGGGACGATTCTATCCCCTAAGATATCTATTTCTCTTGTACCCGTTTCAAACTCAATGTCAATTTCATTTGCTGAGTCTGTCCTTCTTTCATTGACGGTCAGCGGTGCTCCATCTGCGGATGCAATGAACTCGTTGTCTGCATCAAAGACTTGAGGGCTGAATCTGAGAGACAGCGTTCCACCAGATTCTGTCGACAGTGTTGCGACTAGTGAAATCGATCCCACGTTGCCCGTAAGGTTGACAAGTCTATTGCCGCTTCCAGTAATCGTGTATTGAACAGGATATCCTTGATCTCCAATGATTGCCTGTATTGTCTGCCATTCTGATCCTATTGCGTCAAACGCAAATGTTGTTTCTGCACTAGTAGTACCCCTATAGGTCACTATAATTCTGTAGGTTCCACTAGTATTCATAAGACCGCCTGCAGTAAAGGCATAGGTGTATGACCCGTCAGCTGTGGCATTGAACTGGTCAACTCTGTCAGGATGGCCTTGCGGGTCTCGGACAACTATTAAGAGGGGCTGGTCAATCACTGATGTGATCAAGCGACCAGTAACTACGATGGTTTGGCTCAAATGGTAACTTTCAGCATCTGTTTCTACTGTCAATTGTGTTGTCTGTGCATGGGCAGAATTCGGCATGCCTTCAACACTGGACACCGCGCAGACCAAAATAGCAAGCAATGTACAAAAGCGGTTTCGGGTATGACTTGACATTTTCCTCTTCAAATAACTTGAAAGCACTAACAGATTAACTGAAATTATGGATTACCTCCATTACTTTAGTCTCCAACTTAATCAATCTTTTGGAGTTTGGGAGTTTGTGCATGCCATGGTAATACTACTTCTTGAATGTAGGGCTGAAAATAAAGCTTCTCTATGCCAGCCTCGTGGTCAGTTCAACGGAAATTGGAAGATCTTGATACCTACATAAGCTTTCAGCGCATTTTAGGAAAACGCACCCGATAAGCCGAGATTGGTTTTTTTCTTCAGCCCATCCGGACAAATGAACATTGTAAGTATAAGGACATCCTGACTAGCTTGAAATCGTCCTAAATTCATATCTAGTCTCCGCCATTCAGTGCTGTCAATGGTTCTGTTTTACGACATGCGTTGTTGAGACTCATATCATACTTCATTGGTACAATCGAACGATTATATACTGTAGCTGTTGCAAATTTTCTGGCGGCCTTCGTAGTATAGCTTGGTCAGTATAGGCGGCTGTGGCCGGATTCTCGACAAACTTTTCGGCAGAGACCGCTTGAGGAGGGTTCAAATCCCTCCGAAGGCCCCATTTTCAATACCTCTCGGTAGGTCGTTAAAATAATAAAAAGAAGGAAAAAAGGCTGTTTACAGCCTAGGAGCGAAGTTGAACTTGCCGTACCTTGTAGTTGCTATGATGATTCCGACGATTGCTATAGCCAGTATGATTGCAGCTATTGCACCAAACTCTGGAATTGCCCATGTGCCTACGATGTCGATTGTTTCAGTGCCTTTTTCAAAGCCAATAGACAGTGTTCTCATATCTGCTGTTGACGCTGTTTGATTCACTTGGCCCACGTTGTCTGATGGCACATCGTCCTCGAACACGACAAAGTCATCGTCAGCTCCCGCCCTCATATCTCCATTGGCGTCCGCTTGCATTCTTGAATCAATGACGTTTCTTGGAAGTCTGATTAGCAAGGTTCCATCAGCTGTTGAGGTGATTGTCACCGTCAGTGTTGATGTATTCTCATCGGGTACCATGTTAGTAACCGAACCACCGGTAATCTGGTACTGTACCGGGTACGACTTATCTCCAACTCTAATTGTGAATGTCTTCCATTCTGAGCCTACTGCATCGAATTGGAATGTCGTTTCTTCTGTTGTAGTGCCCTTGTAGCTAATTATTACTGTGTATTTGCCATCAGTATTCATAGTGCCACCTGCGATGAACTTATAGCTAAATGATCCATCGGCTGCAGCTTCGAAAGGATCGATCTTGTCAAAGTTGCCTTCCGGATCCTTTACCTGTATCAAGAGTGGCTGGTTTATTGTTGTCGTGGTCAGCTTGCCTGTAACTGTGATCTGGTCGCCGGTGACGTAGCTAGGCTTGTCTGTCTGTACTGTTATTGTTGACTGCGCATACGCAGCACCTACCAGTGCGACAGATGCAACGGATGCCAGTAATATTGCCATTAGTGCATACGCTTTATAGTCCATTATCCCTCATGCACACCTAACACGCTATAATTGCATTGCTATTTATCCTTTTTGTGCAGAAACTCTAAAACTTTAGATCATTTCCAACAACCCAAATAAATGCAGTCTCTCAATTTTCAAAAGAAATATCAAATTCCTAGCCAATAAATTGCGAATACTTATATATGCTCACCCGATATTCATTAAATTTGACTTGATGTTTTCTCAGCAGAAGCTATTTTCCTGTTTGGAGGTGCGCTCCATTGTCTGAAAAAAAGGTTATCAAGATAACGAACCACACTTATCAGCCGAAGCACGAAATCCTACCAAAGAAGGATGCGGAGGAAATTCTGAAAAAGTACAACACCAAGCCAAGTCAGTTGCCATACATCATGATAAGTGACAAGGCCTTGGAAGAATTGGATGTCCGGCCCGGCGACATCATTAAGATAACGAGAAAGAGTCCCACTGCAGGTGAAAGTGTATATTACCGATACGTCGTAGAGGGTTGAGTCTTCAATGATAGAGAATTCTATTGAGATGTGGCCAATCATCAATGACATTTTGCGAAGGGAAGGCGTTGCAAGGCAGCACTTGAACTCTTATAACGAATTCATGGAACGTGGACTGCAGAGCATAATCGACGAAGTAGGAGAGATCGAAATTGAAACCGCGGAATACCCGTACAAGATCAAGCTGGGCAAGATAAAGCTCCAGCAGCCAAGGATTATGGAGCTCGACGGTTCTATTACGCATGTCGCGCCGATGGAAGCCCGCCTCCGCAACCTTACCTACGCTTCGCCGGTCATGCTGGAGTGCAGCGTGGTTGAGGACGGCAAAATCCTTGAATCGCGGTTTATCCACATTGGCGACATGCCGGTTATGGTCAAGTCCAACACGTGCATACTGCACAATCTGCCAGAGAGCAAGCTTGTTGAATTCGGAGAGGACCCGCGCGACCCAGGCGGATACTTTATCATCAACGGATCCGAGCGCGTGATCGTCGGACTTGAAGATCTATCATACAACAAGATAATCGTGGATGCCGAGGAAACCACTGGCACCTTGCTTTACAAGGCAAAAGTATATTCTTCAATAGTCGGCTACAGGGCGAAACTTGAACTGGTGATGCGCCCGGATGGCTCTATAGTGACCAAGATCCCTGGCTCGCCAGTCGATATTCCATTGATCACGCTGATAAGAGCGCTGGGCCTTGAGTCTGATAAGGACATTGCAGACTCTGTCTCACTCAATGAAACAATCCAGGATGAGCTAGAGCCTTCGTTTGAAAAGGCCGGCGATGTCAACACGAGCAGGGATGCTATCGTCTATATCAGCAAGAGAATTGCGCCTGGCATGCTGGAAGAGTTCCAGATAAAAAGGGCTGAAACATTGCTTGACTGGGGTCTCTTGCCACACATTGGCAAGAACCCTGACAACAGACACGAAAAGGCGTTGTTCTTGGGCGAAGCAGCGAGCAAACTCATAGAGCTCAAGATGGGTTGGATAGACCCCGATGACAAGGATCATTATGGTAATAAGGTGATCAAGTTCGCCGGCCAGATGCTTGCAGACCTATTCAGGACTGCTTTTCGCAACTTGATACGCGACATGAAATACCAGCTCGAGCGCTCGGGCCAAAAGCGCGGTATCAATGCAGTAGCGGCAGCAGTACGGCCAGGCATTGTTTCTGACAAACTGAACAACGCCATTGCAACAGGCAACTGGGGCAGGGGTAGGGTCGGAGTAACGCAGTTGCTTGACAGGACAAACTACATGTCCACCATTTCGCACTTGCGCAGGATCCAGTCGCCGCTCAGCAGGAGCCAGCCAAACTTTGAGGCAAGGGATCTGCACGCAACGCACTTTGGTAGGATTTGCCCCGCGGAGACTCCTGAAGGCTCTAACTGCGGGCTTGTCAAGAACCTCGCGCTGTCTGCAATAATTTCGGTTAATGTTCAGAGCGCCGAGGTCACAGAAAAGCTGTACGAGCTTGGAGTGCAGAACGTCGAAGAGGCCGATGAGGACCTGAGGGAATCCGGCACGAGGGTGTTTGTCGATGGCAGGCTAATAGGTTACGTCGAAAAAGGGGAACACTTAGCCGACACGCTGAGGTCAATGAGGAGGTCCGGCAAGATCCATCCACACGTCGGAATCTATCTTTACAGCACGCAGAACGAGAGTGCCACAAAGCGCCTTTACATAAGCTGCAATGCCGGCAGGGTGCTGCGGCCGCTTGTGGTAATAAGGGACAATAAACCGCTCGTAACTTACGAGGTTATTGAAAAGGTATCGAAAAAGTTCCTCTCATGGAACGACCTTCTTTACATGGGAGTCATTGAGCTTACAGACGCAAACGAGGAGGAGAACTGCTACGTCGCAATCGATCCTAAAAAGCTAGAGCCAAAACACACACATCTGGAGATATTCTCGTCAGCAATTCTGGGCGTGGGCGCTTCGATAATCCCGTACCCGGAGCACAACCAGTCGCCAAGGAATACCTACGAAAGCGCGATGGCAAAGCAGAGCCTTGGATTTTCAACGCCGTTGATGAACGCAAGCACGTACGTTAGGCAGCATTTCATGCTCTACCCCCAGACACCGGTGGTAAGCACAAAGGCGATAAACTTGCTTGGGCTCGAAGATCGTCCAACGGGCCAGAACGCTGTCGTTGCCGTGCTTCCGTTTGAAGGGTATAATATCGAAGATGCCGTAGTGTTCAACAAGTCGTCTGTCGACAGGGGGCTTGGCAGGACGTTCTTCTACAGGATCTACGAAGCTGAAGCCAAGCAGTACCCTGGTGGAATGAAGGACAACTTCGAGCTGCCTCAGGCAGACGCCAACATCCGCGGTTACAGGGGTGAAAAGGCGTACCGCCTTCTAGAGCAGGACGGCGCGATAATGCACGAAGCTGTAGTCAATGGAGGCGACATTCTGATAGGCAGAACGTCGCCGCCAAGGTTCATGGAAGAGTACAAGGAATTTGAAGTCAAAGGTCCGTACAGGCGCGATACTTCAGTCGGCGTCAGGCCGTCAGAAAACGGAGTAGTCGACACGGTCATTGTCACGCAGTCAGTCGAAGGCGGCAAGATGTACAAGATTCGTGTACGTGACATGCGGATTCCAGAGATCGGCGACAAGTTCGCCTCAAGGCACGGACAGAAAGGGGTCGTCGGTATGCTGGTCAATCAGGAAGATGTGCCATACACCGAGGACGGTGTCGTGCCTGACATTATGATCAACCCACACGCCTTTCCATCAAGGATGACCGTCGGCCAGTTCATGGAGTCGCTTGGTGGCAAAGCTGCTTCGCTCCGGGGCAGGATTGTAGACGGTTCGGCATTTCTCGGCGAGAAAGGCGATGACATCAAGAGCGCGATGGAACAGTATGGCTTTAAGTACACTGGCAAGGAAGTGATGTACGACGGCAGGACGGGCCGGAAGTTCCCGGCGGACGTCTACGTTGGCGTCGTATACTACCAGAAGCTGCACCACATGGTTGCCGACAAGATTCACAGCCGTGCAAGAGGCCAGGTCCAGATGCTCACGAAGCAGCCGACTGAGGGCCGTGCTCGCGGCGGTGGTTTGAGGTTTGGAGAGATGGAGCGCGACTGCCTTATTGCATACGGCGCGTCGATGATGCTAAAGGATAGGCTCTTGGAGGAATCAGACAAGGCAGAGGTCAATGTCTGCGAGCGCTGCGGCCTGCTTGCATACTATGACGTCAAGCAGCGCCGTTACGTCTGCCGCGTCTGCGGTGAAAAGGCCAAGATATCGTCAGTGGTGATAGCCTATGCGTTTAAGCTGCTATTGCAGGAAATGATGAGCTTGAATGTTGCTCCCAGGATGCTTGTGAAGGAGAAGGTCTAAGGAGGCAACTTGACATGATGGATGAATCTGCAAAAATATTGGGCGGAATAAAGTTCAGCGTTTGGTCGCCAACCGAAGTACGCAAGTTCTCTGTAGCCGAGATCACGGCGCCAGAGACGTACGACGAAGACGGCATGCCTGTGCAGGGCGGCTTGATGGACAACAGGCTCGGGACTCTCGAGCCCGGCCAAAAATGTGCCACATGTGGAAATACCTCTGCAAAATGCCCCGGCCACTTTGGTCATATCGAGCTCGCTGAACCGGTCCTACACATCGCTTTCGTTGACGACATACACAAACTTTTGCTGATATCATGCAGGTCGTGCAATAGGATAAAGCTCGAACCGGAAGAGCTGACCCGCTACAAGTCGATCCGCGACACAAAGGCTGCTTATGCGGTCATTACCCTTGAAAACATAAAGGACGAGATAATCGAGCGATCGAAGAAGGTAAAGATCTGCCCGCATTGCGGCAAAGACCAGTATGACTTGATATTCACAAAGCCGACGATATTTGTAGAGAAGACGGACGCCGGAGAAAACCGGCTATTGCCAATCACAATACGCGAAAGGCTCAGCCACGTCCCTGACGACGACCTAACTCTTCTGGGTTACGATTACAAGACGGCAAGGCCGGAATGGTTCGTGCTGCAGGTGCTGCCCGTGCCGCCGGTGACAGTCAGGCCTTCAATCATACTTGAAACAGGCATCAGGTCGGAGGACGATTTAACACACAAGCTGGTGGACATCATCAGGGTCAACCAACGCCTCAAGGAGAGCAAGGAGGCAGGAACCCCGCCGCTCATCGTACAGGACTTGGTCGACCTGTTGCAGTACCATGTCACGACGTACTTCGATAACGAAGTATCTGGCATTCCCCAGGCCCACCACAGGTCGGGCAGGCCGCTCAAGACCCTGACGCAGCGGCTCAAAGGTAAGGAGGGAAGGTTCAGAGGCTCGCTTTCGGGCAAGCGCGTCGACTTTTCCAGCAGGACGGTGATTTCGCCGGACCCTAACCTTACGATTGCTGATGTTGGCGTGCCAACCGACGTTGCCAAGAAACTTACAATCCCAGAAACCGTGTCGCAATGGAACCTGGAGCGGCTCAAGGAGCTGGTGATGAACGGTCCGAACACGTATCCTGGCGCAAACTACATAATCAGGCCAGACGGCGTCAAGATAAGGCTCGACTACGTGACCGACAGGAAGGCAATAGCCGATTCGCTTGCTCCAGCTTATATCGTCGAGCGCCACTTGGCAGATGGCGACATAGTCATTTTCAACAGGCAGCCTTCGCTCCATAGGATGTCAATCATGGCGCACAGCGTAAGGGTGCTTCCGTACAGAACATTCCGCTTGCACCCGGCAGTATGCCCGCCCTACAACGCCGACTTTGACGGGGACGAGATGAATCTCCACGTGCCGCAGAGCGAAGAGGCAAGGGCTGAAGCTACCCTTCTCATGAGGGTGCAGGACCAGCTGATATCGCCAAGGTACGGGGGACCTATCATAGGCGGCATTAGGGACTTTATCACGGGCGCTTTCATGCTGACACGCGATGGAACCACGCTTACAAAGGATGAGTTTGCAAACCTTGCAATGATAGGCTGCTATGAAGGTCCGCTGCCTGAGCCGGCGGTAACGAAGGACGGCCAAAAGCTCTACGCAGGCAGGCAGCTGTTCTCGCTCTTCCTTCCAAAGGACTTTAACTTTATTATCACTTCGAAGTGGAACAAGGCCGCAAAGGGTGAGGGCAAGGACGTCGTTATTAAGAACGGCGAGCTGATAAGCGGCGTAATCGATAAAGCATCGATTGGCGCTGAAGAGCCAGACAGTGTGCTCCACAGGATAGCCAAGGACTACGGCACGGACGCGGCAAGAAAGTTCCTCGACTCGATCCTCACAACGCTCAAGACATATATCACCCACAGGGGCTTCACATACGGCTATTCTGACCTGTGGCTCCCGCCGGAAACAAGACAGGAAATAAGCGACATCATACAAAAGACCTATGAAAAAGTCTACGAGCTAATACAACAATACAATGATGGCACGCTTCCGCTGACAAGGGGTCTTGCCGCAGACGAAGCACTTGAATTGTATGTAGTCAATGAATTATCGCGTGCCCGCGACAGGGCCGGCAGGACAGCCGACAGAGCGTTCCCGGACGAGAACTCAGGTGTGATAATGGCATCGACGGGCGCAAGAGGCTCGACCCTCAACATCGGCCAAATGACTGCGGCACTTGGACAGCAGTCAATAAGGGGAAAGAGGATCCAAAAGGGTTATCACAACAGGGCGCTATCGCACTTTAAGCCAAAAGACGCCAATCCGGACGCAAAGGGTTTTGTCAAGTCAAACTACCGGGACGGCCTCTCGCCGCTTGAATTCTTTTTCCACGCAATGGGCGGCAGAGAAGGCCTTGTTGACACTGCAGTCAGGACGCAGCAGTCTGGCTACATGCAGAGGAGGCTTATCAATGCGCTAGAGCACTTGAAGATCGAGTACGACCAGACGGTGCGCGACCCGCACGGAAACATCGTACAGTATCTCTACGGCGAGGATGGCATTGATCCTGCCAAGAGTGACCACGGAGAGGCGGTCAACATTTCAAGGCTAATTGAAGCTGAATCAATAGTCGACGAGGGCAGGAAGGCAATAGAAGACGTAATCAAGGGCATCATTGGCAAGTATGCCGAGAACCTCAACCCTAGGATGAAGGCCAGCCTGGAAAAGGCACTCCTTGAAAACAGGCTCAGCAAGGAAGGTGTTGAAAAAGTCATGAAGAAAGTACTTGACCTGATTGACAGGGCGCTGGCAGAGCCGGGAGAAGCAGTCGGCGTCGTAACTGCACAATCGATAGGCGAGCCAGGAACTCAGATGACTCTCAGGACTTTCCACTTTGCAGGTGTAAAAGAGAGGAACGTGACTCTCGGCCTCCCGAGGCTCATCGAGCTTGTGGATGCGCGCAAAAAGCCAGTGACGCCCACGATGGACATCTACCTTGACGAGGAACACAGGGTGTCGAGAGAAAAGGCCCTAGAAGTCGCAAGGGAGATCCTTTTCACCCAGATAGGCGACCTTGTGGACAGGACTGACACTGACTACAGCGGCCTCCTGACATTCTACATGTCTGAAGCCAAGCTTGCGGAGCGGGGATGCAGTTTTGCCGATGTGCAGGAAGTCCTTGAAGGCTCGAAGAAGAAATACACCATCAAGCCGAATGAAAGCAAGCTCTTAATCAAAATAACAATCCCGGACGAGCCGGACGCGCAGACGCTCCTGACGCTCAAGAGCAAGCTGCTCAATACCAGAGTAAAGGGCGTGCCGGACATTGAGCGCGTGACTATTGTAAAACAGGACGAAGAGTGGGTAATCCAGACAGCCGGTTCTAACCTTGCGAAAGTAGTGGCGGTCGAAGGCGTTGACCTGACCAGAATCACTACAAACAACGTCTATGAGATATGGCAGACGCTTGGCATTGAAGCGGCAAGGACTGCATTGATAAAAGAGATAACGAATACGCTTGAAGAACAGGGGCTTGAAGTGGATACGCGTCACATCATGCTGGTTGCAGACCTGATGACGTCCAAGGGCTACCTCCAGCAAATAGGCAGACATGGTATTGCCGGAACAAAGACGTCGGTGCTTGCAAGGGCAGCGTTCGAGATTACAGTACCGACAATTGCAAGGGCTGCGTTGGAAGGACAGATTGAAACGCTGAAAGGAGTGACAGAAAACGTTATAGTAGGTGCCACTGTACCCGTCGGGACGGGAATGGTAGACCTCTACATGAAGGTGAAGGACAATGAAAGCGCTGGAAAAAGTGATTAAGGACGCAGTAGCCGCCGACGGATACAAGAGCGGCGTAAAGGAAGTCTTGCAGTCAGTCAAAGGGACTAAACTAGTAATCGTCAGCAAGTCTATCGACTCGGATGACAGGGCAAGGCTCGAAGAGCAGTCAAAGACTTCAAACGTCCCTGTCTATGAATATCCCGGCACTTCAGTGCAACTCGGCAAGCTTTGCAACAAGCCTTTTCGCGTCACGGCAATAGCGATCAACAGCGGAAGCGCAGCAGAGATCGATGCCATAATGTCGGAAAAAGGAGCGGCAGCCAAGTAAGGTACCAAGACTTAAATTGAGCGTGAATTGGAAGCATGATTTGTTGTCGTTGTCATTCAGACCGAACGTCACGGGGACGCTGTAATAATGGAGATCAAGCTAACCTCTGACGAGCTGCGGCTGATGTCCCTTTTCCAGAGCGTGACCAGCGCCACTGCGAGGGACTGCATCGTCGACGAAAAGATGGAGCGCGTTATATTTGTCGTTAACAAGGGCGAGATGGGCCTTGCGATAGGGAAGGGGGGCTCAACCATAAAGCAATTGCAGAACGTGGTTGCAAAAAAGATAGAACTTGTAGAATTTTCTGATGACCCTGCAGAATTTATCCGTAACATGCTCAACGCGGACATGATAAATGATATCAGAATATCTGACAGGAACGACGGGACAAAACAGGCCATTATCACGGTAGATCAGAGGAAAAAGGGTGCTGTCGTTGGCCGGGAGGGCAGAAATGCCGAGAAAGCAAGGCTTCTTGCGAAGCGATACTTCCAAATAACCAATGTGCAAATAGTTAGCCCTGAACAAGGTAGTAGTAATAGGATGAATATGGATGGGTAAATCTCCACTGGGTCTGTTTGCAGGCAGGGTTCTGAAGTCAAAGAAGAGCCGCGCTAGGTGGGCAGACAAGTACTACAAGAGAAGGATGCTCATGCTTGACAAGAAGGCAAACCCGCTAGAAGGCGCGCCGCAGGCAAGAGGAATAGTGCTGGAAAAAGTAGGCATCGAGTCAAAGCAGCCCAACTCTGCAGTTCGCAAGTGCGTGAGGGTTCAGCTGATAAAGAACGGCAAGTCTGTTACTGCATTCTTGCCAAAGGACGGCGCTCTCAACTTTGTTGACGAGCACGACGAGGTCATTATAGGCGGCATCGGGGGCTCGATGGGCGGCGCAATGGGCGACATTCCCGGCGTTAGGTGGCAGGTCTTTAAAGTTAATGGCGTCTCATTGAACGAGCTAGTGCACGGAAGGAAGGAGAAGCCCAGAAGATGAGCGGGAAAGAACAGGTACGCATCCAGCTATTCCGCAAGTGGGACACGACTGAGATTGCAATAAACGATCCGGGCTTGAAGAACGTGATCAGCCTGAAACCCGCGGTAATCCCGGTAACCTTTGGAAGGCATGAGCATCAGCGTCTTAAAAAGGCAGAGGTCAACATCGTCGAGCGTCTTGCAAACAAGATGATGCACTTCGGCAAGAAATACGCCAAGAACACTGGCAGGATGGGTGGCAAGAAAGCAAGGATGTTGAACATAGTCAAGACAGCGTTTGAAATCATACACCTTGAAACCACCAAGAACCCGGTTGAATTACTGGTAAGAGCGATCGAGAATTCATCGCCAAACGAGGACACAACACGTATCGTGTACGGTGGCGTCGTTTATCACGTGTCAGTCGATGTGGCCCCGCTGCGCAGAGTTGACCTTGCATTGCGCTTTATCGCAGAGGGTGTGAGAGAGTCGACCTACAGCAGCCCGCAGGCGATTGAAGAGGCGCTTGCCAAGGAAATCATCCTAGCTTCCAACAACGACATGGCAAGCCACGCGGTAAAGAAAAAGAACGAGCAAGAAAGAATCGCGATGGCTTCGAGGTAGCTATCTTTTTTCGTTCTTTTCCTTTCTAAATCTAATTTCACAAAAAAATAAAGGCGCTTGCTTTCAGCCTCTTGCAAAAGGGGGCTAGGCTAAGCGGCTGATCTAAGGCCGCGGAGGGAAAGTTCCCTGGCCTCCCATTACGCTTATCAATGGCTGACTAGACAACAGATAGCAAAGAAATGAGCGGCAAGGATGAATCGATCTTTTCAATGGAGGCCCTGAGGAGTACGCAGGCCGGCAAGGGCATAATGAAGCAGGGGCTGCTGAGGAGCAAGGGCTACCGGCAGTTCAACCAATACAAGGAAAGGACAGAGCAGGAATTTTCCGGCTTTGCGCTGCGGTTCGTCATGTCGTTGCACAAGGCGATAACCGCCGACAGTAACCCTGCTCGTACGATAAGAAAATTTGCAGACGATGTCGGCTCTCAAGAGCTCGCTCTCCCAGATGGCAGCGTGCAGGATGTCAAGACCAGATTGTCAAATTCTGATGTGCTTGGAGACAGGGTCAAACGCATACTTAATTCCAATTTCGTCAAGATGACGTTCCCGGTTTTCAATGCGCTTTACGACGGCGCTTCAGAATATTTCGGCGACGGTGCTCCAGAAGAAAAGAGGAACGCGGTAATCGATGGTCACATCATCGCAATCGATCTGTCGGAGCCGATGGACAGGATAGTCGACAAGGACGAGGACCTTGAATATCTCGACGATTACAAGTTCATGAACCCCTACATACTTTCTATAGCGCGGAGCAAAATCGCCCAGGGCGGGGATCCAGTATTGGCGGCCTTTGAAGAGGGGTTCAAGGACGCCCGGATCGGCCAGTTTGTCGACGTGAAATTAAAGATCAACCCGACTTCGATCAACGACGAAAACATGGCCGAATGCTATAAGAAATACCGCGCGGTGATGGGGACCGCAGGCAGGAACATGGCGCTCAACCGCCGCCCTCTTTCAGACATTTTCCACCTTGGCATGGCAAAAGCAGGAGAGTGCGTGGGCTGCGGAAACGAAATCGAAGACGCAATCAAGAATAATGCGGTCAAGATCCCGTCATGGCCACTTTATTACGCTCTCAACACTGGTGACGTGAAGCGCGCCTTTGAGCTCACGATGGCAAAGAGCGAGCTCTATCTTGATGAGGCCAAAATCGCCCTTGACATGCTGCCAGAGAGTTTCCAGCTAAAGCCATTCCTCGAATTCCTGTTCATGACAGTCCAGCACTACAACCAGTACTGGTACAACGAGCTTGTCCGGCGCGCGCCGTTTGCCGACTTCCAGAGGAAGATAGAAGCTGTTGCCAAATGATGTGGTCTGAAAAGTACCGGCCAAAGAAAGTACAAGAAATGATCGGCAACGAGGACGCCAGGCTTGCCGCGCTAAAGTGGCTGGGCGGATGGGTGAGCGGCAGTAGACCACTACTGTTGGTTGGGCCGCCGGGCTCTGGTAAGACCACACTTGTGCACGCGCTTGCATGGCAATTTGAATATCATATGGTCGAGATGAACGCAAGCGACACAAGAAACAAGGAGAACCTACAAGCGATGCTGCTACCCGCACTACGGAATACTGCCAACCTGTTTGGAAAAAAAATAATGCTGTTTCTGGACGAAGTGGACGGCATCTCTGGGAGAGAGGATTCAGGCGGCCTCGACATCCTCGTTAACTTGATGAAAGAGCCAACGGTGCCGGTGATAATGGCCGCAAACATAAAATCTACAAAGATTAGAGATCTTGCCAAGGCGTGCAAGGTAGTAGAGTTCAGCCCGGTACCGCCTCGGCTCTTGATGCTGTTCCTTGACCACGTGCTCCAGTGCGAGGGAGTAAAGCTAGGGCCAGGCGACAAGATATCGATTGTCAACAACAGCAGGGGCGACATCCGATCGATGCTCAACAGCGCGCAGTCCCGTGCTTCCGGCTATGCCACGGTTTCAAACAAGGATATGATAGACATCGACATCGCAGAAGCAATAAACAGCTACTTTAACGCCGGCAGCATAGAGCAGGCAACGCAGTTCATATCAAAGGCGGACGCATCGTACCCCGATCCAAGGTACGGGGAGTCGCCTGAAGAAAGGCGCAAGGACATGCTGGCTGCCCTCTTCTCAAGCATAGTCTCTTCGCATCTAGAGCGTGACGACCTGGCTTCCTTGCTTGACGTCCTGTCAAGAGCAGACATGATGGTCGGCAGGGCAAACGCAAGCAGGGAGTGGCGCCTGCTTAAATACGTAAGCAGAATAGTTGCGTCAGGATTGTACAAGAAGTCGCGCAAGAAAGGGATCAAGTACAGCCAGTACGCGATGCCGTGGCATGTCATGGGGCCGATATTTGCTCGCTCGCAGTCGACAAGGAAGATCCTGGGCGAGGTCGCGCCGGCATTCCACACTTCAAGGAGCTCTTCCGGCTCGTTTGCGCTTCCCTATCTCATTAGGATAATGATCGACGAAAAGGTTGATCCAGTCGACTTTGCGGTGGAGACCTTCCACGACGAGTCAGTCGGCGAATCAATAGCAAAGGAGATTGAGAAGGCGAAGAGAACATGAGTGACTGGATAAGGCTTTTGGTAAAGTACAAGGGCAAGTGCGTCCAATGTGGCGAGGAGATACCGGCCGGCGAGTACGCCCTGTGGTCAAGGGCCAGCAAGGCGATCATGCACATGAAATGTGAGGCGACCGTGCCAGAAAAGAAGGAGAAAATACCGGAGGTGCCAGAGCTTGACTGCTTTGTATGCAGCAGGCAGGCCGGGTGTGCCGAGTGCGGCTTTGAGGCCGACTGCGACAGGCAGGCAGTATCTCAGGCGTGCATTTGCAGCCAGTGCATGGAGGACAAGCAAGCTTTCCAGAACTACCAACAGGCGTTCATCGAAAAGGCGCACAAGCTAGCAAAACTTAAAATTTGAATGACTGGCAGCAAGTAACGTGTCAAGCGAGTACGAGCACAACGTGGGCAAGCTCTTGGCTGAAAAGAAGGCAAAGCTTGACGAGCTTATGAAAGAGCCTGAACTTAACATGAGCCAGATTGCGATGCTTTCCACAGAAATCGAAACACTGCAGTCGCTATTTGAAAACTATAACCTTGGCATGAACGTCTTTCGCAGGGCACAGGGCGGTCGGGCCGGCCTCAGGGAATAGCCATCTGTATCGAATTTGCAGACTGCGGACAGAATTGACTAAAGCTTCTGCCATATTCTGCAAGACCTTTAATGAATTAATAACTATTGAACTAATAATGAATTTATATGACGACTTGCTCGCTTTATTTATATCTTTATGCATGAAGAAAAAATTAAGCGGCTGGCTTCGATGAAAAAGTCCGCCGAGAGCGGCGGCGGCAATGACAAGATTGAGGCCCAGCATTCTAAAGGCAAGCTTACGGCGCGCGAGAGGATTGCCCTCTTGCTTGACGAAGGCAGCTTTGTTGAGCTCGACAAGTATGTCATGCACACGAGTGACGACCCGGCCATCCAGAAATTCTTCGGCGATGGAGCTGTCACCGGCTTCGGTGCCATTGCAGGCCGGCAGGTCTTTGTGTTCTCTTATGATTTCACTGTCCTTGGTGGTTCGCTCGGCGAGATGACCGGCAAGAAAATAGCCAAAGCTATGGATCACGCCTTAAAGGTCGGATGCCCGATAATTGGCATAATCGACTCCGGGGGAGCACGCATACAGGAGGGTGTTGCAAGCCTTGACGCCTATGGTGACATATTCTTTAGAAACGCCATGGCATCTGGCGTAATCCCGCAGATAACCGCAAGCATCGGCCCATGCGCAGGCGGCGCAGTATATTCACCGGCAATGACTGACTTTGTGATAATGGTAGAAAATATTGGCCAGATGTTTGTCACCGGCCCCGAAGTGGTCAAGGAAGTGCTCAGCCAAGAAGTGTCGTTCGAAGAGCTTGGAGGTGCCCGCGCGCATGCAACAAAATCCGGCGTTGCTCACTTTGTAGCCAAGAACGAGTATGATTGTTTTGACAAGATAAAAAAGCTGGTGTCGTTTCTGCCACAAAACAACGCCGAAGATCCTCCAATAGGTGAGACAAACGACGACCCAAACAGGATCGACACCAACCTCGTAAACATTCTGCCAGAGAACCCGTACCAGCAGTATGACATGAAAGAGATAATCAAGTCCATAGTCGACAACGCCGACTTTTTCGAAGTGCATGAATTATTTGCAGAAAACATGGTGGTTGGCTTTGCAAGGATGGGCGGAAGGACTGTCGGCATTGTCGCAAACCAGCCGATGTACCTTGCAGGCGCACTTGATATAAACTCGTCGACCAAGACCGCGCGTTTTATCCTGTTCTGCGATTCTTTCAACATCCCTATTGTTACACTTGTAGACACGCCAGGATATCTTCCGGGCACAGACCAGGAGCACAATGGCATAATTAGGCACGGGAGCAAGCTGCTATTTGCATATTGCGAGGCAACTGTCCCGAAAGTGACATGCATTGTTGGCAAGGCCTACGGCGGCGCGTATATCGCGATGGGGAGCAAGAACCTAAAATCAGACATCAACTATGCATGGCCTACTGCCGAAATTGCAGTACTCGGCCCCGAAGCAGCGATTACCATCATCCACAGACGAGACCTGAAGAGCTCTGCAGACGCAGTTGCCAGAAAGAAGCATCTTGCCAAGGAATACCGTGACAAATTCGCAAATCCGTATATAGCTGCAGAAAAAGGTACTATTGATGTTGTGATAGACCCAGCGGAGACAAGGCCATTCATAATACAGGCCCTCAACGCGCTAGCTAACAAGAAGGAATCAAGGCCGTGGAAGAAACACGGTAACATAAACTTGTGATGGCGCCATGTCGAAAAAAATATCGAGTATATTGATTGCAAACAGGGGCGAGATAGCCGTCAGGGTAATCCGGGCCTGCAGGGAGATGAGCATAAGATCAATAGCTATCTACTCTGACGAAGACGTCCGGGCTATGCACGTAAAGATGGCAGACGAAGCCTACCATATAGGAACAGCCGCGCCGGCGCAGAGCTACCTCAACATGGCCAAGATAGTCGAGACTGCCAACGCGGCAGGCGCGGACGCCATCCATCCAGGCTACGGCTTTCTGTCCGAAAATGAGAACTTCCCGGAAATGTGCGAAAAGAAAGGAATCATATTCATCGGACCGACTGCCAAGGCCATGGAAGTGACGGGCGACAAGATGAAATGCAAGGAAGTGATGAACAAGGCCAAAGTCCCGACTGTGCCGGGAAGCGACGGCATAATTGAAGACGTGGAAAAGGCTGCCGATGTCGCGCATAAGGCAGGCTACCCTGTTTTGCTAAAATCTGCGTTTGGTGGTGGAGGACGCGGCATCAGGCTTGCCAACAACGAAAAGCAGCTGAGGCAGGAGTTTGAAATGGCGTCTGCCGAGTCGCGCGCAGCATTTGGCAAGGCAGCTTTATTCGTTGAAAAATATCTCCAGCGCATCAGACACATAGAGTTCCAGCTGATCCGCGATTCGCATGGAAACAGCCGGCACCTATTTGAGCGTGAATGTTCGATCCAGAGGCGCCACCAGAAGCTCATTGAAATGTCGCCGTCGCCGGTGGTAGATCAAAAAACAAGGGAAAGAATTGGTGAAATAGCAGTAAGAGCTGCAGATGCCGTCGACTATTTGAACGCCGGCACCGCAGAATTTTTGCGTGACCCTGAGGGCAACTTTTACTTTATTGAAATAAACTCGCGTCTCCAGGTGGAACATCCTGTGACTGAGCTTGTCACCGGGCTTGACTTGGTAAAGCTGCAGATAGCAGTTGCACAGGGAGAAGAGATCCAGTTCAAACAGCAAGATCTCGAAATGAATGGCTACGCGATTGAATGCAGAATAAACGCTGAGGACCCCTTCTACGAATTCGCGCCGTCTACAGGCATCGTACCGAACTGCAACATCCCCTACGGGCCCGGCATCAGAGTCGATACCTACCTCTATCCAGGATGCAATGTGTCAGGCTACTACGACTCGCTCACGGCTAAGCTCCTTGCTTGGGGGAGGAACTTTGACGAGTCTAGGATCAGGATGAGAAACGCACTCGACGAGTTCACAATAGAGGGCATCAACACCACGATCCCCCTCTACAAGACGATAATGAATGATCCTAACTTTATCAAGGGCGAGTTGTCGACCGACTACCTTGACCGCTTCAAGATATTCGACAAGATGAACGAGCAGGCAAAGGAAGAGGTTAGAGAAAGAGCTTTAGCTGCAGTCGCTGCGGTCCTTCTTCAGTCAGAGTTTGTGAAAAAGGCCGGGGCTACACAAACGACCACATCGCGGTCAAATTGGAAAATGAGGGGATAGAATGGAGTTCAAAGTTGGCGACCTTGCAGAGATGTTAGAAGGCGAAGTGCTGCGCACGACAGAAAACAACTCCGTGCTGGTCAGGATTGCGGGCAAGCAGCACACTTTGCGCCTGCTGAAAACAGGGACAAACGAGTTTGAATTCATGCTTGAAAACACCTTTCACCACGCCAAGATTCTGCAGTCGGGAAGCGCCGAAGTAAGGCTGATGCTCGACGGCCAGCCCCTTACCGTGAAAAAGCACAGCAAGCTAACAGAAGTGCTGGAGAAGTCATCGGCGCTGGCTGGTTCCGGTGGTGGCGACCGCAACCTTACAAGCCAGATCCCCGGCAGGGTAGTCAACATTACAGCGAAGGCTGGGGCTGAAGTCAAGAAGGGTGACGTCATAGTGGTGCTTGAGTCGATGAAGATGCAGGTTGCAGTCAAGGCCCACAAGGACGGCAGCCTGAAAGAAATAAGGGTAAAGCAGGGCGCCAGCGTCGCGAGGTACGACGTGCTGGCGATTATTGAATAGTTACAGTGCGCCAACTTGTCGTACTTGAACGATTTCAAACTATGAAAACTAGAGTACTCGAAATTTAACGATTACGCAGAGGTCTCCGGTCTCGATAATCGCACTACAGAAAAGGGGACTGTCTTATAAGGGCATTATCTTGCTAGTTTGTTCAGCTTGGAGGATTATAGACACAAACGGCCCTGCCCTAGCTACAGCGGGTTTGGCGACTGAGGGGAGGACAGGGCCAGCCCAAATTCTGCTTACTTCAGGCAAAAGATGAAAGTGCATTTTATTATTAAAGGCTGGCTTAACCTTGTTAACTCGAGTCTTGAATCATTATATGCTGGAGGATTCTGACTTCCATAATAGTTGTCCGGTTCTCCAAGTTCGTACAGGGACAGGATATACATCGTTAAGGACATAATACTGAAGCTTGTTGAATACGGCGAGCTAAACCAGACTGCCCTTGTAAGCTTTTGCGGCCTCAACCTGAAAAAACACAAACCCATACTTGAGGATTTGGAGGCAAACGGGTTGATAAGAAGGGCTGAAAAGATGGTTGGCAAAAGGACCGTGGCGATATACAGCGCTACCCAAGATGGAATAGGGTTTTGCAGGACAATTCTGGAACCTTATGAGAAGATGTTTCCGCGCAGGAAGGACGATGAAGAGCCTGCAGGAAGCAGGCTACTCTTGGTCTAGGCCAAAGCGTGATGCTATCTTTCTGTCAAGCTCTTCCTTTTCCTTTACGTATTCTTTATACCTCCCTTTCCACGCGCTCATAGAGCGGTACTGCCTTATGCCTGTCAGGAACCAGACCCCGGAGATGGTGACGACTGCCCCAAGTAATATGCTCAGTACAAGGCCAAACTCATTCTCTATTTCAAGAACGGCAAAGAACGACGGATGCACTAGGAGGTAGACTGACAGTGCTATGGCTAGAGGCGCCAGAACAATGGCAGACACCGACATGCCAAGCGAGAACTTCCTTATCTGCTGAATCTGGTCGATAAAGGTGTCCATCAGTCCCAGGATGTCCCGACGGGAAGTGTGATTGGTTTCTTCGTCCATATGGCATACCTACTATTCTATCACTATATTTCCTTTCATCTCCGGGTGAATCGTGCAATAGTATTGATAGGTCCCGGGAGTGTCCGCGACGAACGTGATTGTCTGGCTCTCGAAGTATTTCAAATCGCGGGTATGAACGTTGAACTCGTCGATGTTAAAGTTGTGCTGCGAGTGTGTATCATAGTCTTCGTTTATGAAATGGATTGATTCCAGCTCGCCCCTAGAAAAGGTATATGTCGGGTTGACCATGCTGCCACTGCTGGTCCTCATGCCCTTGACGCTGCCGGAGGACTGGCTTACATACTCGTAGCCGGACCTCTCGTGCGTTGCCTTGATATAGTGGTTAGCAGGAAAACCAAAAGCCGGCGAGCTGCCATTCGCAGGGATCAGGGAGTTTAACCCAAAATAGCCTGCAACCCCCGCAATTGCAGCAAGCACCCCGATCGTGATCATCTTGTTTCTCGTTATCCTTCGAGGTGGGAGCTGCTCCTTATGCCTTCTTGCCATGCTGAATTTGCATGTGCGAGGTATTTAGGTCATAATTAACATGGTTAAGTGACTTTTTTCTTACGTCCTGCTATCTCACCCTAAATCCTTGCAGAAGGTCTTCGTCATAGCCAGGGATAACCAGCAGTACCGCGCATTTTATTCGCGCATGCTGACAAAGCAGGGACGGCGGCTGCAGCCAATGCAAGGCTGCGATAAGCGAAAACGATACCATAGTAAGCAAGGCGTACGTACGCAAATCCAAGTATTTCCACGAGGCTTGGCCGAAAGAGTGCATACTCTAATGGTCTGCCGAGGCAAAATCCAGCATAACGCCTCTTTTCATGCTGTAA